>NZ_JBHFLM010000155.1:0-40653 GCF_041928655.1 Pelatocladus sp. BLCC-F211
ATTTATACTACCAGGGTTCTGGATCAGGAGTTGTCCACTTGACCTACTTCGTTTTTTATCTGTGCGCTTTACCGCTAAAAACATAATATCATCAAAGTCGTCCTAGAAGGACGAGGCTTTAGACCCAGGTTTTTGGTAAGAGTTTTGACATAAAAACAGTATTGTAAAATAGAAAAAGTCGGATTCGGAGGACCAGTTCACTGGTCAAATACGCTTATCGAGACTATTTTCGGTAATCTTCAAGGTCTAAAATCCAGCCAGCTAAAGCAACTACAGCGGCTGTACCACCAACGCATTCCGGGCGATCGCATCACTACGCCGGAGTTTGCCCAGCGTTTGGCAGCTATTAGTACAGAAATCAATCAACCTGTATGTACCTATCTCAATCGTCGTGGACAAGTGATCCGCGTTGGGGTTGGTACTCCGCGTCAAACGCAAATTCCACCGTTGGAATTGCCCCGTTATGGTGCGGAACGACTTAGCGGTATCCGTTGTATCGCCACACACCTGAAGTCAGAACCGCCTAACGAAGCGGCACTGACTTCTATGGCACTACAACGCCTTGATGCATTGGCAGTCATAAATATCACAGGCACAGGATTTCAAAAACGGGGTGGTGGGGCTACAGGCTACGTTAAAGAAGCATATTTAGCGCACCTGATATCACAAGAGTCCCGCACCCTGATTACCAGTCCCTCTTTAAAGCCAGAAAATGGTAATGTTCCATCCCCAAGTTGGAACGTATCGCCACCAATGAGTCTGGATGCACTGACCAAGCAGGACTTGGTTGATTTAGTTGAAGAACTAGAAGAGGGTTTCCAGCGAGAATTTATCGCCCAAGAGGTAGACACCGATCATGATCGCGTGGTGATAGTTGCAGTTCTGACCGATAATCTATCATCCCAGCAATTTCAAGACACTGTAGTGGAATTGGGGCGATTGGTAGATACTGCTGGTGGAGAGGTATTACAGACTTTATGGCAAAAGCGATCGCGTATTCATCCCCAAACGGTAGTTGGTGAAGGTAAAGTACAAGAAATAGCCCTGACAGCACAAACTTTGGGAGCTAATCTTGTAGTTTTTGATCGCGATCTTTCACCATCCCAAGTCCGTAACCTAGAGACTCAAATTGGTTTGCGAGTTGTTGACCGTACGGAAGTAATTTTGGATATTTTTGCCCAACGCGCCCAATCTCGTGCTGGTAAATTACAAGTAGAACTGGCGCAATTAGAATATATGCTGCCACGACTGACTGGGAGAGGACAAGCCATGTCTCGACTCGGTGGTGGTATTGGTACTCGTGGCCCTGGTGAAACTAAATTGGAAACCGAACGCCGTGCTATTAGTCGGCGTATTTCTCGCTTACAACAAGAAGTTAACCAGCTACAGGCCCATCGAGAACGGTTGCGACAACGGCGACAAAATCGAGAAATTCCTTCCGTAGCTTTGGTTGGTTATACAAACGCAGGTAAGTCTACCTTGTTGAATGCTTTAACAAATGCCGAAGTTTACACCGCCGACCAGCTATTTGCCACCCTTGACCCTACCACACGCCGCTTAGTTGTTCCCCACGCAGCAACTAGTGAACCCCAAGAAATTCTGATTACAGACACGGTAGGTTTTATCCACGAATTACCAGCATCGTTAATGGATGCTTTCCGCGCTACTTTGGAAGAAGTCACAGAAGCTGATGCTTTGCTACATTTAGTAGATTTGTCTCATCCTGCTTGGTTAAGTCATATTCGTTCAGTGAGGGAAATTTTGGCTCAAATGCCAGTCACACCCGGTCCAGCACTGGTTATTTTTAACAAAATTGACCAAGTTAGTAGTGAGACCTTAGCTCAAGCACGGGAAGAATTTCCCCTAGCGGTGTTTATTTCTGCAAGCAAGCGCTTGGGATTAGAAACTCTACGTCAGCGTCTTGGTCAATTGGTTCAATACGCCACTTCCTCTCGGTAAATACTTAAAAAGAATTAATTAAGTGATCAAAATCTCCTGTGGGGGTGGACAGCGGTTCACCCCTACTTTATTTAAGAAAAATGCGAAAACCAGTGTTTGTGCGGTAGATAAGAATAATTTTTAAGTTTAGATTTGATCTAAGTATTTCAAAACTATTGTTAAAAATATTTCGCATCATTATAACTAGGCAATATTTATGCAGTTAGCTTCAGAGCAACTTGAATCGAGAGACGTCAAAGTAAAGCTTCTTCTCACTGGAGGACATGAGTACACCGTTTATTTGAGATCAGATGCGCCTACATTGCATAATCTTTTAAAAGCTGTTGCCGCTCGCGCATATAAACAAGAATCTGCTTGCCAGAGTTTATTTCAAATTCCCATCGAGGAAGGGCGTTCTGTTTTATTTTTTCCCAGCGAACATCTAACTGGACTGGTGATAGAACCACCAATTTTTTTACAGCAAATAGAAAATAATCAACATCAATCGACAGATATATTAACTTCTGATTATGTACAAATAGATAATTTTCTGACTTCAGAAGAACATAAAAAATTAATTAAATATGTTCTCAAAAAAGAATCAGATTTTATACCTACAAGTACTTCTACAAATGATGTAAATTATCGTCGCTCAATGGTTCTTTATTCATTTTCTGATTTTTCAGATATGATTGTCAGACGTGTGAGAGCAATGATTCCAGATATCATTAGCAAATTAGGTATCCCATCATTTACTGTATCCCAAATCGAAGCTCAATTAACAGCACATAATGATGGTAATTATTACAAACTTCATAATGATAATGGTAGCTCTGATACTGCTAACAGAGAATTGACTTTTGTTTATTACTTTTATCGAGAACCAAAAGCATTTGCGGGTGGCGAATTGTTGTTATATGACAGCAAAATAAAAAATAACTTATATGTAAAAGCAGAATCATTTACAAAAATAGAACCACGTAATAACAGTATTGTTTTCTTTCTTAGCCGTTGTATGCATGAAGTTCTCCCTGTCAATTGTAACTCTAGAGCTTTTGCCGATAGTCGTTTTACTATTAATGGCTGGGTACGTAAAGCAACAAATTAAGTTAAGTCTAAATACAATGATATTATCGTTTTTATATTTCAGGGAAGGTGATTGCCTTCCCTCATTTTTTGTGAATAAACTCAAATAAATATATATCAGTATTTTTACGGTCTTTAATTAATAAAAAACAAAAGAAATCTTCAATGTTTTTGTCTTTATTTTTAGAGAAAAAATATAGATAATCTAAATAATTTTGAGAAAATTTATATAGGTATAAAAACGAATTACAGAAGAGCAATCCACACGCATTGGTAAAACAAAAAAAGAGGAATAATGTCAACATATTCAAAATCAACCCTTACACATTTAGTCGTAGGTTTAGTGACATTTGCCGTAATTGGAACTGGTCTAGTCAGCACTGCTTATGCTGGTAACGGCAATGGCAATAGTAATGGTAATGGCAACAGTCAAAAGCAAGCTACACCAACACCAACGCCCACACCAGCACCCACACCAGCACCTACGCCAGCACCCACACCAGCACCAACACCAGCACCAACACCCACGCCTGCACCTACGCCTGCGCCCACTCCAACACCCACACCAGCACCCACGCCTGCGCCTACTCCAGTGTCCAGCAGTACTTCTGGCTTAACCTCATCCTTATTTACTTTTAAAGGCTCGGATAGCTCTGGAAAATCAGCATCAGCAATCTTTAGTGTCAGTGGAAACCAATTGTTACTAACACTGAACAATACCAGTTCAGGTGATTCTTTGGTTCCTACCGATGTTTTAACAGGTGTCTTTTTCAATTTTTCAGGTGTAACTTTAAATCCTATCTCTGCTTCCCTGGGTAACGGGTCTACTATATATGGTGCTACTTCATCTAATACCAATGTGGGAGGTGAATGGGCTTTTGGTTCCAATCTAAAAATTGATGGTACAACGTACAATTACGGTATGAGTTCAGCAGGCTTGGGCTTGTTTGGACCTAAAGACCGCTTTGATACTTCTTCTAACCTTTCAGGTACTGAAAATGTTGGAGGTCTAGACTACGGTATTGTTACTGCTGGCGATAATTCTAGTACTGGTAATGGTGGTCTTGACAGAGATTTGATCAAAGGCTCGGTAGTTTTTAGTTTTGGTTTGGGCAATTTGCCAACGAATTTTAATCTGGCTAGTGCGATTAGTAATGTTCGCTTCCAGTATGGTACTTCTACAAGTGAACCTAGCTTTGCTGGTACATTAGTTGACTCTAATCCTACGCCTACTCCAACACCAACACCAACACCCACACCAACACCAGCACCAACACCCGCACCAACACCAGCACCAACACCCGCACCAACACCCGCACCAACACCCGCACCAACACCAGCACCAACACCCGCACCAACACCCGCACCAACACCCGCACCAACACCCGCACCAACACCCGCACCAACACCCGCACCTAACACAGTAGATATGACGAAGTTAGGGTCTTCAGGTTTTATCAATAATGCTTTCTTTCAGCAAATTTCTGACTCTAATGCTGCTGGGACAGGGAAAATTGACTCATTTCTGCGAATTCACGCTTTGGGCAACGAAGGTTCTGAACAAGGCTACAACACGGATTATCGAGATAAAGGTGGGCAAAAGTTGCAGTTCGACGAAAACTCAAGTCCGAATTTCACCCGATCACTACTGTTAAGCAGCATACCCATCCTAAACATAGGAGGTATAAATTATCGGCAATTTATCTTAGATATCAACGAACCTAATGCTCAAAAGCAAGAAAAACCCTTAATCACCCTAGAGAAATTACAGTTTTTCCTTGGCAATACAGGAGACCTCTATAACTATTCACCTGACACGGGCTTTGGTAACAATGCCTATAAAATTTACGATCTTGATGCTGGCAAAGACAGTCAGATTGCGCTCAACGATATAAACTCTGGCAGCGGCAGATATGACATGTTCGCCTACATACCGGACAGTCTGTTCACTGGTCCTAACCAGTACGTCTATCTGTACTCGTCGTTCAATGGTCCGTTTACTCAAGGTGGCTTTGAGGAATGGGCAGTTCAGTCAGTACCCGCACCCACACCCGTACCAACTCCTGCACCCGTACCAACTCCTGCACCCGCACCCGCACCCACACCCGCACCAACGCCCACACCCGCACCCACACCCGCACCCGCACCCACACCCGCACCCGCACCCACACCCGCACCCACACCCGCACCCGCACCCACACCCGCACCCGTACCCACACCCGCACCAGCACCCACACCCGTACCAGCACCCACACCCGTACCAGCACCCACACCCGTACCAGCACCCGCACCAGCGCCCGCACCCACACCTGCACCCACACCCACACCAACGCCCACACCCGCACCCACACCCGCACCCACACCCGCACCAGTACCAGCACCCACACCCACCCCTACTCTGACAACTTACTACAAACCTATTCCACCTGCACCTACACCTAAAAAAGTGCCTGAACCAGGTTTGGCTACAGCATTAGGACTATTTGCTTTAGGTGCTTTGAGAAAAGGACAAAAGGAGAAAAACAAAAACAACTTCTCCCAAAGTTAAACAAAGCTGTTAGATTTTTATCGACATTTAAACTAAGGCTTAGAGGTACAGCTAGCTGTCCTTCTGAGCCAGTTTTTTTTGGAGCAGTTCAAAATAGAATTAAAGCTTTGGTAAGAGGCGATCGCTTATGTCCAAACCGAAAATTACTAATTCTGTTCGAGTTTAAAATTTAAGTAATATTCAGCACTAATAAATGTCTGTCTTAACAAAAATTTTACTTATATTAGTGACAATGATCACTAGATTAATGTAGGAAGCAAACATCATGGAAAACGGTCAATCCACCCGCACTCTCTCGGTTGATATTGGTGGTAGTGGTGTAAAAGTACTTGTTTTAGATATTACAGGCAATCCTTTAACTAAAAGGTCACGTTTAGAAACACCCCAGCCTGCGAAACCACTATCTGTAATTCATGCGATCGCAACTTTAGCTTCTACTCAAGGTGAATTTGATCGGGTTTCGGTGGGTTTTCCTGGTGTGGTACGCAATGGTGTGACGCAAACAGCTGTAAATCTAGATCCAGATTGGGTTGGGTTTGATTTAGCAGGTGTGTTATCAGAACGTTTGGGTAAACCTGTGCGAGTTATTAATGACGCCGATATGCAAGGATTAGGAGCAATCCAAGGTAAAGGTGTAGAGATGGTGATTACTCTGGGTACTGGATTTGGTTCCGCTTTATTTGTGGATGGGAAATTAGTACCAAATTTAGAAATGGGACATCATCCTTTTAGAAAAGGTGAAACCTACGAACAACAGTTAGGAAGAGCAGCACTAGAAAAAGTCGGGGATGACAAATGGAATAGGCGTTTACTCAAGGCGATCGGACTTTTGCAACATTTGTTTAATTACGATTATCTTTACATCGGTGGTGGTGAAGCCACAAGGATCAAAATCCAATTACCAACAAATGTAAAAATTATTCCCAATATTACTGGTTTATTAGGTGGAATTGCTTTGTGGCGTGATTAATACCTGATGAGTGTGTTGTTGGTATATTGTCAAAAAAACGTCGTTATTTAGGAAAAATGGAGAAAGTACATCTCTTGATTAAGAGAAAGTTAATTTTAGGTTATCATTAACCTCGGATTTTACTTACATAACTAACACAGCTATTGCATAACTCAGAGAATGTTCAAGTAGGAGCCAAAGTATTAATTCTAGAACCGGCTTATGTTGCTGGCAAAACCGGAGTTGTTCGTTGCCCGGAACAACTGGCTGATGGTAGATTAAGCGATCGCTGGCTGATCGAAGTAGATGATGAAAATATTGTGGTGTCGTTGGCTCGCAATGAGTTTCAGGTAATTAACTAACCCAGAACTACGCGATCGCGTCCTTTTCTTTTAGCTTGGTAAAGAGCTTTTTCGGCTGTGTTGACTAAAAATTCAGGTTCGCTTTTCTCTTGGGGAGTTATGCTGGCAACACCTAAACTCACAGTTAAAACATTAGCAGGCAAACCACCAATACCAGGATATTCACAGGTAATAGCTAAAGCTTTGACTTGTTCGCGAATTTTTTCAGCGATATATACAGCAGTCACTGCATCTACATCGACCAAAATCGCAAATTCTTCTCCCCCATAACGAGCTAGCAATGATGAATGATTTTCGTGTCCCATATTCGGATTGCGAAAATTTTCTGTACCTAAAGCTGTGCTGACATAGGAGAGATGATTATTTAACAACAAATGTTTAAGGCTGTCACGGATTGTATAAGCAATTTGTTGTAAACAAAGATCACCAGCGCTATTTCCATAAGTTTTATTATAAATTTTGAAATAATCAATATCACATAAAATCATTGATAAGGAAGTTGATTCGCGCATTGAACGTTGCCATTCAAGTTGCAAATAAGTATGAAAATAACGCCGATTAACTAACTGGGTTAATTCATCTAAGCTGGAGAGAATACGTAATTGTTGGTTTTCTTTTTCTAATTCTGCCACACGCCAATGGCTGGCACTATTACTAGTACTGAGTTTTTCGCGGAAATACAGGCGAAATAATTCACATGCTACACTAACGCGATCGCCCTCTAATTTCACAAGCCCGGTACTATGTAATTTATATGCGAGCATCGGTTCTATTTGTACAGGCTCCGTAGCTGTAACCACTTCACGAAATGCATTTGCTAATTGTGTTTCCTGTTGCAGCATGAGCATGTACTGACTCAAATAGTCTCTATAAATTCCTGTGTCTGTAGGTGCTTGTTGTAATATCTGCTCTAAATTGTTTTCTAAGCCTCCCTTACCGACAAGATAATACAATGCCAACCTCACTAAGTGAGGATGTCCGCCCACCATCGCCATTAATTTATCACCATCAGAATTATCTGTCCAATCTAATCCATGACACTGGGCTAAATTCTGCACTTGCTCTTTTGTAAATGGTGGTAGCCGCAGTGGTAAACCAATATTAAATGGAGATTGATTTACCTTCAAGGATAAAAAAACTTCCGTGGAGTAAGCCATGACTATGCGGAGTTTTTGCAAAATACTTACTCGTTTTGCTTGTTCATACCACGAACGTAATAATGGCAAAAATTCTGAAGCAATTTCTGGATAGTCAAACACCCAATCCACCTCATTCAATACTAGGACGAGGGGAGTTTCTATTGACTGTAGCAAGTATGTCTGGATATACAGAGAACAGCTGATTTTACTACCCATATCCTCATCCCAAAACTCATTGAGTTTCGGTTCTAGCTGTAACTCTCTACTAAGATTGGCACAAAACCAGCGCAGAAATTTATCAATATTGACAAATACTGCTTTATCTGCCTGTTGAAAGTCCAAGCTCACTGTTTGATAGCCAAGATTGCTTGCATGAGCCAAAATCCTTAAAATTAGCGAACTTTTACCCATTTTTTTAGGTGCTCTGATACAGAGAACACTTCCTGGTTCAGCAATTTCTTTGTAAGCTAATTCCTCAATTGGTGGGCGAGGAATGTAAAATCTAGAATCGAGGGATACCGGTCCTGCGGGAAATTCTAAGGATACTGCTGTAGCAGCACGATGATATTCTCTAATTAACTGGTGCTGCATTTTACTCAGTTGGCGAGGTTCGAGAATCTGACGAAAGTTGGATTTGTTAATCGATTCTTTCCAGAAATCACTCATCAATTGCCATAAATTAGAAGCAACTTTCCTAACTCGCTCTTCTCCGTAGTGTGCTTCTAGTGCTATGTTATTGTAAGTTTTTCCTTCCCAAGAAGAACGCAATATTAATTCTTGCAGTGATGTCAGTGCATTGGGTAAGCTTGCTTTTAGTAGAAGTATTACTTCATCTATACTCATCAGTTATCGGCTCTTACTGTATCTTATATTGCCTCAAATTATTTTTCTATAATTATCAGGGTTATAAAACATTTTACAATTTCATAGGAAAAATAGGATATTTTTATTATCGTACCAGTAGCTAAACAAATTGAAAAATTGGCTACCATCAAAAACGCTAGTCAAGGTAAATAATATTTTTAAAAAATATATGAAAATAAAATTTATAAGTCTAATCAGAAAAAATTTATACTTCTACTTGAGAATCTCCGTTTTTGTTAATTAAGCTTTTTAGATATAGGAATCAAATATTATTTTTGAGAAAATCAGTACAGTTGGTGTTCTCTGTTAAGTATTCTCCAGAAATATGCGTAAAAATAAAACTTCTGAAAGAATTTGGAGGAAACAGAAAATGGAAAGTTTAATATCAAGTTCGGATAATCACTTTATATGACCACTGCGATTCTCCGCAGGAGCGGTATTTGACCATAGCAACTATTAGGTAATCCTACCAATTACCAACATGGGCATAATACAAGTCTTAAAACGAACATGATATCAAAGTCCTTTTAAGTCTCTCAGCATTACTAAAACCTGTTAAAGTTGATTTTTAAAAATTTTATTTTTCTTTATTCTTTGTTTCAGATTAAATACTGAGTGAATATTTATGATCGTAAACGTTAATTCTAAGCATCAAAAGTTACCAACTCAAGCAAGAGGAGCTAAAATTTTTCACTGGATTAATATAATTAGCCTGTTTCTCATGCTCACTAGCGGACTACAAATTTACAATGCTAACCCTGTTTTCGGTGGAAGATCAGGTTTGCATATTCCACCAATATTTACCTTGGGTGGTTGGCTAGCAGGAGGAAGACATTGGCATTTTGCGGCGATGTGGCTATTTTCACTTAACCTTTTGTGGTACGGATTTTATATTTTAATTACCCGTCGCTGGCAACACCGATTTGTAGGTGCGAATGATATCAAAGCATTACAAAAAACCCAAAATCCTAAACGCCTTATTTATGCTTGGCATCGTATAGTTTACACAAGTATAATTCCCATACTCCTTTTGGCATTATTTACAGGTATAGGGATGTATAAACCTGCTCAGTTTTCCTGGATTGTTGATATATTTGGGAGTTGGCAAGGATTGAGAATTGTTCACTTTGCTTCAGTACCACTCGTGATTATTTTTGCTCTTGTTCATTGGTGGTTGGGAAAAAAAGCAGGTGGATCGCAATTGACAGATTCAATGTTTTGGTGAAGGAGATTGGGGACAAAACAATTAAAAATTAAAAATTAAAAATTGAGAAGAGGGACAAGGGGGAGAAGGAGGACACGGGGGACAAGGAGGACAAGGGAGAAAATATAAAACCAATGACCAATGACCAATGACCAATGACCAATGACCAATGACCAATGACCAATGACCAATGACCAATGACCAATAAATTATGTCTTTAATTCATAAGTTATCACGGCGTCAGTTTTTAACAATATCTGGACTATCTAGTGTGAGTTTTCTTCTTGGTGGTTGTGGTGTACCAATATTAGAAGATGTTGTGGGTGAAGCTTCTGAACCGTTAAATCAGAGAGTAGAAACTTTATTATTTAAATCACAACAGCCTGTACCTGAATTTTCTCAGAGTGAAATTCAACCAACAGCTTTGATCGTCAATAGCTTTAGAGGTACTCCAGTTATTGATTCAACTAAATATCGTTTGATGGTTGATGGTGAGGTAAATAATCCCTTGAGTCTCAGCATAAGTGATATTCAAGCTTTGCCTATGACTGCGATGATTATTCGCCATGTATGCGTGGAGGGTTGGGCGGCGATTGTGCAATGGGGTGGTGTACGCCTGCGAGAAATTTTAGCACTTGCCCAGCCTCAAAAGAATGTCAAATATGTCTATTTTCAATCAGCAGATGGCTATTATTCTAGTTGGGATATTGCTTCTGCATTACATCCTCAAACATTGTTAGCTTATCAAAAAAATGGTGAGCCTCTACCAAGAGATAATGGTGCGCCTTTGCGTTTAGCTTCACCAATTAAACTTGGTTATAAGCAAAGTAAATGGATAACTAGAATTACTGTGGTTAGTAGTTTATTTCCATTAAAAGGTTATTGGGAAGACCAAGGTTATGAATGGTTTGCTGGACTTTAATATTTTCCCCCTCTACATGAACTTTTTGTGAAATATATATATTTCCCAGAGATATTTGATTTTACAATGCTTAATATCATGATTATTTAGGTTGTGCGATCGCTCAAACCAATCTAAAATCGCTAAACCAAAAAGCCACAACGCAGATCAGAGGTTACTGATTGGGCGTAAGTTGCATTTTGATGAAATTTTACTTCTCCCAAGGGCTTGACCCTGGAATCAGAAGCAAGTTATGTAATTGCTATCACCGATTATTTACTAGAAGGTGTAGCAGATGAGAAAGTTATTTAAGCGAATTCGGGAAACAGGAAAAGATGAAGGCTTTATGCACCTAGTTGAAAATATAGAGGTGGTTGTATCAAAAATTTTGTCTGTTATGATGCTGGTGGTAATTTTTGTAGCTGTGTTTGATTTAGGTATTTTTCTGTTGAAAGAATTATTTGATACGCCTTATGGTAAATTTAATACAACTTTATTCAAAATTTTTGGCTTATTTTTAAATATTTTAATTGCTTTAGAAATTCTGGAAAATATCACAGGGTATCTGAAAAAACATGTTTTACAAGTAGAATTAGTAATTGTAACTTCTTTGATTGCCGTAGCACGTAAAATTATTATTTTGGATTTAGAAAAAGTTTCTGGAATTGATATTATCGGTTTAGGAATAGCTCTACTTTCTCTTTCAATTAGTTATTGGATTATTCGTCGATCTAATGCAAAAACTTAAGTTGGTTGATAGTTGGTAATTGGTGGTTGTAGAGACGTATCATGATACGTCTCTGGATTTGTTGGTGATTATTAGTTATTTTTTTACTTAAGTTATGGCAGCAACTTTTTTTCAATTTGAGGCAGATTTTGTTGATTCTCTACGTTGCATACCTATGCAAGTGCGTTATAAGCTCGACACTAGTGGGATCAAACTAAAATTGTCAGATTGGAATCACATGACTCAATTAGAGCGTCAACATCTTGTTGAACTACCTTGTACTACAGAATCTGAGATTAGAGCTTATCGTATTTATATTCAAGAATTGATTTTAAAACGTAATGGTACGCCTGTAGCTGAATTACCGATTGAATCTCATCCAGCATGGATGGATGCTAATACTGTGCCAACAAGTGTGAATGAAAAAGCTCAAGAAATAGGCGTGAATATCACTGTTGCAAACTGGTCAAATCTCAATACTTTACAGCGTTTTTCTCTCATAAAACTGAGTCGTTCTGGTCATGAAAATCAAAACTTTTTACCAGCTTTGAGGGAATTTAACTTGTTATAAAGTTTTTATAATTGTGAGCATAAGGAGTTGATAAGTCGAGTTAGCATTACTGAAGTTCAGTTTTTCCTCAAAAGTGTTGAATAATACTAAGGCTCGAAAGGATAAAAATAATATAGGTGTTGCCAAATTCTTTTTTACCATGCTAGCGAGGATATAAAAATATGCCTGTCAAGAAAATTTTAATGATTGTTGGGGACTATGTAGAAGATTATGAAGTTATGGTTCCCTTCCAAGCGCTACAAATGGTAGGACATACTGTTCATGCAGTCTGTCCTGAGAAAAAAGTGGGTGAAAAGGTACGAACTGCTGTTCACGACTTTGAGGGAGATCAAACTTATAGTGAAAAACTAGGTCACAATTTTACTTTAAATGCCACTTTTGATGAAGTAAAAGCTGATACTTATGATGCTCTAGTTTTCCCTGGAGGGCGCGCACCCGAATATATCCGTTTAAACCAAAAAGTATTAGAAATTACTCGATACTTTGCCCAAACCAACAAACCCATTGCTGCTATTTGTCACGGTTTGCAAATACTAGTAGCAGCAGATGTATTAAAAGGAAGGAGTTGTACTGCCTATCCTGCTTGTGGACCAGATGTCAGTCGTGCAGGTGGAATTTATGTCGATATTCCAGTGGATGAGGCAATAGTTGATGGCAGCTTAGTAACTGCACCTGCTTGGCCAGCTCATCCTCGTTGGCTGGCAGAATTTCTGAAGGTACTTGGTACAAAGATTGAACATGCTGAGATTGCTAAAGTTGCTTAAATTCAGTGAACAGTTATCGGTGAACAGTAAAAACTCCTCAAAGACTATACTTAAGGAAGTTACGCAAGTGGCAAAATTGAGAACTGGTAACTGGTAACTGATAACTGATAACTGAATAACGAAATCAAGAGTTAACCTCATCGAATGCATAAAGCTGATATTATATTTTTGAATATCAGCAAAAAAAAATATCATTATATTTTGATTTTTATAATTTCTAATTCGTGAGTAAAGAGTAAAGCTATAGTGGATTTAGTAATTCTGCTAATTGGTATAGTTAGGATTCAGTCCTAGTGCCAGTTATTTTGTGAAATAGTTTATACCCTGCAACTCGATGACAGGCAAAAACGCAAGACAAAATGCATTTCTGCGGCTAGTGTCTGGTAATGGGGCAGCTTATGGGTCTGATTTTCGCTATTCGCTGTTTCCCACAAAAGAATTAGTCATTGGACGCGACCCTAGCTGTCAAGTTGTCTTAGATGCCATGATGTACCGGATGGTATCTCGTCGTCATGCGGTGGTTCGTCCTCTTCCTCCTTCCCCTGATAACGAATTAGGTTGGGTAATTTGTGATTTGAACAGTGCTAATGGTACTTATCTTAATGGACAACGCTTGCAGGGTTGTCAGCAATTGATGAGTGGCGATCGCATTACTCTTGGCTATGATGGGCCGGAATTGTTGTTTGAGTACGAATTTAACCACCAATCTACGGTAATATCTTCCATGGCCGAAGTCACATCGCTGCCGCCAGCGGGCTACCAAACACAAAATATACCGGATTCTTCGGTTAGCTTTACACAACTGTTTCCCATTATTTCCACTGGCAAAGATTTAACTCGTAAAGCTTATCTCATACCTGGTGTTCTCACAGTTGTTTTTGTAGTGTTGATGTTTGCTACGGTCGGTGATCCCCAAGCGAACCAAGTAGTTGTCGGTACTTACATTGCTTTTGCTGCTTATTATTTTATTTACCAGTTGTGTGGCAAACGTAAGCCTTGGTGGGTGTTGATGGCTTCAGGATTGACAACAATGTTAATCTTGCTAAGTCCTCTGACAGATTTTATGATCTTCTTCTTTCGCGAAGTTCTCCCTGGTAATCTGCCTACAAATCCCCAGGAATCTGTTACCTTCACAGAATTGCTGATCCGATACTTTTTTGGTGCTGGGTTAATGGAGGAGTTACTCAAAGCCCTACCGGTACTTGGAGTTTATGCGATCGCCAGAGGTTTATCATCACCTTGGCGCGAACGTGTCGGTGTGTGGGAACCTCTTGATGGTATTCTTCTGGGAACCGCTTCTGCTGTAGGCTTTACTCTGTTAGAGACACTCGGTCAGTATGTACCGCAAATCATTCAAAGCGTGACTTTTCAAGCTGGGGATGGTGCCGGTCAACTAGCAGGATTACAACTGCTGATTCCCCGGATCTTGGGTTCTGTAGCTGGACATATGGCTTATAGCGGCTATCTGGGCTACTTCATCGGTTTAGCTGTTCTCAAACCCAGAAAAAGTTGGCAAATCTTACTAGTCGGCTATTTAACCGCCGCAGGACTTCATGCTTTATGGAATGCTACAGGAACTATCAACGGCTTATTGCTAGTAGTTGTCGGTGTATTATCTTACGCTTTTTTGATGGCTGCTATTTTAAAAGCGAGGGCGCTATCACCAACAAGAGAGCAAAATTTTGCTACCCGCTTTCTTGGACCTAAGTAATTATAAGGAAACGGGGATCGGGGATCAGGGAATATGGGAATCCCCACCACCCCTTCCTCCTAACTCCCCAATTTTGGGAAATGGGGGCTGGGGGTTAGGGTGAGAAATGGAAATAAATAATAGTTAAAATAGTCAATTGATTTTGACCCATACATCTTTGATGGTATGGAGTAAGCAGATTTATCTGTGGAGTCAATCCAAAATCCAAAATGTATAAATTTTTTATTTCTTTAGATAGATGACGCTTGTCTCGCAATTTGATATGTTCTGAGTATAGTGGAAAGCCTAGATTTTTAGAGAGAGAAACAGAGCATTCCATAATCTTTGCAAGACGAGCGCCATTCAAATATGAACCTAGTTGCCAGCAAAAGAATTGCAGCTGACTATAAAAAGTTGGGTTTTTTTTAGGCTTCACCCTGAAAGCTGTTGAGTTGTTGCAAAGCATAGTAAGCGATCGCCAAACTAACTCTAGCTTGTTCAATTTCAGAAAGATTTGTCCATTCCTGTTCACTAACTTGATTGACAACAGTTTCTGCGGTTTTTTGTGATTCGCTACTCCGCATGGCATAAGCGTAAGGACGAGCCAAGACCAATAAATCGTCAGATCCCCAACCAGGTAATGCAGCTTGAACACATTCCACCAGTTGATCTGCTATTGATTGTTGGGTTGTAAAAATCTCGGCTGCTTTTTGAGCGATCGCCTTTAAACATTGCTTTGGTATGGCTGTAGATAGACGGCTTTGTAAAGTTTCTTGAAGTTGAGCTACAATACTACTGCCTGTATTATGATTGTATGATGGAGTATAAGAACTCCATAGCACTTCTAGTTGATTGTAAAAATCTTCAGAGCGTGTTGTGAGTTCTTCTTCCAATACATCTTGCAGCACAAAATGCTCTTCCAAGTGGTGAAAATATTCTTCTGATTGCTCATCAACTGGATTCCAAGGATAAGTGCCATCCTCTGGTTGCAGTAGCGCTTCTAAAAACTCAAGTTCTATTTGAGAGGGGATGGTTTGAAGATTTTCAAAACTGTTGATTTGTTTGTTCATTTGTCGTCTCCCGATGAATTATTTTATGGTATTTACAGCTACACCTGCTTGGAACTAATTTCCGCACATGAAGTCTATTTATCCTGAGTTTTTTTATAAGCTTTTTGCTGAACTTGGAAATATAAAGCGAGGACAGGAGTCTAGAGGCTAGCGCCTTCACAACAAGAATAAAGATTTAGGGATTTTACTCACCTATTTGTGGGTAATTACCTCCAAAATTTCATTGACAAAAAATGGTAAAATACATAACAAATAAACTGACTAGAAGAGCAATATAAAACTCATCAAATCAGCTTGATTAGCTTTTGTATTTTATCCTTGTACTTTCAAATTAGGAATTCTCAATCATAAACTCCCAAGGGTGACTATTTCTACTACCGAACTTTAACAGCATTCCTGGTTCAAGCAAAACTTCCTGGTGGTGGATTTGTTGCCAGTCATTTTTAGTAGGTTTAGAAATCCAGGTTGTACCGTAGGTAGAGTTTTCTCTGAGGTAATATGTTCGTACTGGAGTAGCGCCTGTGAAAGTATTCCGACACAAAATTTCTGCTTGGCGCCTGGAAACAGAAGGTTGTGGAATCACAATGTCATTATCTGTAGTACGACCGATGCGGGTAACTCCGGTTTTCAATTTATAAGTTATACCAGCAGACCTCAAGGAAGCCATAGGTAGCAATGAAGCCATACCAGGTATAGAAGTTTCTGGTAGTTCTGTATTACCTTCTTCGTAACTCCTAATTAATTCGCCATCAAATTGTGGGTGTAAATAGAGAACAGGTAATGTCCATGCTAGTTGATTAAATCTATAAACAGCCAATAAATGTTGTCTAGCCTCTGCTACAGCATAATCGATTGGTTGTCGCTTTCGCAAAGCTTGGACAAAGGTATGAATAAAAGTCAGACTTTCTTCGTCAGCAATTTGGTCGCGCATTCCTAAAACCGCAGGTACGCCATTGCGAATCAGCACCTCTGCTAAACTACTACAAGGTATTGCTTGACCATGGACAGCAGCAGGTTGCGCTCCCCAACAGGCATTTAAAACCGCTAATTTCACTCCTGTATGGCTGAGTACTTGTGCCAATTCCATGCCATTGAGACGCATATCAGGACGCAAATGCAAATACCCGCCATCAGGACCTCGCGAACCATGACCCCCATAAAAAAAGATGTTGTAATTTCTGGTTTCTAGTTCTTGAATCAACTGCTGTGGGGTTGGTTGCACTAGTGTCTTGACAATGCAAGGGGCATATCCTTGGGAATGACTTCCCACTATAGAGCCGTTAGAAAGGGTTTGTTCTAAAATGTCAGCTTCTTTATCTAACTGGAGATTATTTTCATCTTCTCCGAGAACCAGCAGGATATTTAATGTCTGATCAGTTCGTAACCGCAGTGGTAAGGGTTCAACTTCATTAGTAGTACGACTAAATAGAATGTTTGGAGACAGTGACATTGCCGACTGACCAACTTCACGCTGCATAATTTCCCACGGCAAAGCAGTTAAATTTGGGTCACGAATCTCTAGTCGAAAGCGCAAACGTGTATTCTGGCCAGTGGCGATACCGCTACTGTATTCCAGGCTGCCCAAGATTGGCCCATCGAATAACCAACGCCATAAGCTAATTCCCAAATATTGCATCAGACGACTAGTGTAACTTGTGATTTGACCAGAAGTTGGTGAAAGCAACTCATTGGGAAGTGGCTTTGATGCTGGGGGTATAGCTGTGGGGGAAATATCTATACAACTGTCCGGAGCAAACATCTCCTGCCACTTTCGCCAAGCTTGAGTTAACTCCGCTGACCAGACGCAATCGTGGATATCACGAGCGCCAGGGTAGGGAGCTTCAAACACACAAATAGCGAAGTGATCAGGACCAGCATTGACCAGACGCTTAACCGCCAAGTTCAGGGATGGATTCATTACATACAAACATCAAAATCAAAAATTTCCAATAATACAACAACAAAAGACAAAAATAATTGCCTTCTGTTGATTTTTTCTTTTAGCTTTTACCTGTATTATTTCAGGTTTCTACTAGTTTATCGAGTTTTTGACTATTGAGTATTAGCCACACAGATTAGCCTGTTATGGAGTTGAGCCTCCTTGATTTGAAGATGCAGGTGTGCGCTGAGGCTTCTCCAGACACTGAGCAACAATTTCCGGTAAGGGTGTAGAGATATAGTTCAATAATTTTTGATATTCGGATAATTGGATGGTGTAGACTTTACCCTCTTTCACCACAGGTTTTCTGTTTATAGGAGTTAACGGAACGGGTGGGATTGTGGGTGAAGTGATACCTTCTCCAACGGAGCATACCCGCAAAGAGAGTGATTCATCTGGATTTCGCTGTTCTATTGTGGTTACTTTGCTCTTAATAATTTTTAAAACAGTACCAGCAGGTGCGATCGCTTGTTGTGGAGGTGAGGTAGTTGTGAATAAATCTATATTAGTTGTGGTCTGAATGACATCAGGGCGATCGCTTGGCTTCGATGGTACAACAGATGGCTCAAATTTCACAGAGGGAGTATTACTGATTGTGGGAGTCAGTGGTTCGTTTTCTTCCTTACCAAAGATCCCTCCATTGAGCATCCATAAAGTTCCAAATAAACCAGCGCCTAGAATTAATCCTATAAGAATGACAAACTGTAGTGGCACAGTTCTCGGTCGCTTACTTGGCTGTGTATCTGGAATGACTTGAGTTTTTCGAGAATAACCACCTTCTGTTCTTGATTGTAGGGTTTGAGGTAGTTGAGTATTGCTGGTACGAGAAATATCGGATATGTCAGGCAAGACTAATTGTGGTTTTGTCTGTGGTTCTGAGTACTTATATTGATAATGTACCAGGGCAATGGTGACATTATCATGTCCATTTTGAGTGTTAGCAATTTCTAGTAATCTTTCGACTACATTGGCGACATCAGTCTTACCTTGAATTAACGGTAAAATTTCTGTTTCCCAATACTGTTCCACACGGTCAAAGTCACTCAATCCATCGGAACACAGTAGGAAAATACAATCGTCGTCGAGAATAAAGCGTTCAGCAGAGGGATGCAAGGAAGTGCTAGGACTCATTCCTAAAGCTTGCACCAAGGAACCAGAAGCACCTTGTTGTATAGCATCTCGGTAAATGGCATAGCCGAGGCGCACTTCACGGGAAGCGACATCATCATCAAGAGTCACTTGATAACAGCCATGGCGTGTAATCCAGTAAGCACGACTATCACCAACATGGGCAATGTACATTTCATGAGCAACAGGTAAAGCCATTACCAAGGTTGTTCCCATACGCTGGCGTCCTTGGCGACTCTCGCTGTCGTTGCGCTGGCTGATTTTGTCGTTAGCCGCCGCCGCTGCTTGCTGCAAATCTTCTAAGAGTGAATTCGGATCAAGGTGGTCGTAAGGAACTTTAGTGAGTTCGTGTACCTGCTGTTGAATAGTTTCAATTGCGAGATTTGAGGCGACATTACCACCCTCGTGTCCACCGATTCCATCACAAACGATCGCCAAGGCGCTAGAGTTGGGTGGTTTGCTGATAATGCTGCCACTGGGCGGATAACAGGCATCTTCGTTGCGTTGACGGCTCGGCCCTGTGTCGCTGACTGTCGCAATTGTAATGGCGGGAGATTGAGAACTTCCTAATGTTGAGAGTCCTTTATCTACAACTCTTACTAGTTGTTCGGCAGCATAAATTTTTTCTGTCAGCAGTGAATGACAAATGTCTTTGAGGAATTCTGCGATCGCTGGCTTTGCTGTATTTACCAATTGCTGCCAAAATTCTCCTAGCTGTGACAAACTCGGTACAGAATCCTCTTCATAATGCAATTCCAACAAGCGTACTAACGAGCCTTCTACCCTTAATAATTCGGGACTGAGTAAGCTAGAGGCAACCCCTTCACTAGCCAGAGGTTGCCACAATTGTGCTATCTGCCACAACCAATTCAGTTGACGCATTGATGTAGCATCACGCCATGCAGTGGTTAACTCACTACATAGTTGTACATCCAACGAAGCTGTACTATCTATAATCTTGAGTGGGGGTTTTTCTAAAAGTAATATGTCTTGCCCTTGACTACTATCAGATAAAGAAATTACACCGTATACCTGCGGTACATGTAGGCGGTAGGGAATTAATCTTAAATAAGGTCTGATTGATTGTAATTTTTCTGGATCTGGCGTTTGGGGTAAATAACCAGGCTGAGTATCTAAAAGGATATATTTATCAATAACTAGATAGCGAGTCGCCAATATCTCTCCAGGATTACCCAAATTCATACCATCTGCCACAGCCCAGAGGAAGCGTTTAGGTAAAGGTGTAGAGCATCGCTGGCAGAAGTTGTGGGTTAGAGGGTTGGGAGATTGACAAACTTCATTTGGGCAATACAGGTTAGCCGCATCATTTTCCATAGTTTTCCCACCGGTCAGCGATTGGCAATTTCTTTATTAGTATTGGCGACGATATCTAGACCGCTCATATTTTTTTAATTGAAATATCCAAACTTTGGAACAATCATAAAACTCGTGCTATCTGTGGAAACCCATCGCATAGACGGCGATGGCTCAATAAAGCCAAGTGTAAAGGTGCGCCCAAACAACAATGTTATCACTCTACCCCACAGTTACTCTGTAGGCTGCTCTGTTGCCAGAACTTCATGAATTTACAACTTGTCATCTAACTATAACGCCTTCACAACTACAATTACTTACTTAGACTTATTACCCCATAAGAAAGAGGAGATCAGACTAGTCTTTACTTTTACTTTATAGGTAGAGAGGCATTCATAAACAAACTTAAAGAAGACAGCTACTAGCTAGTCTTCACTCGCTATTAGCAATTTGCTATAGCCAAGATTATATTAAGTTTATTACTTTGCCTACTACGTTAACTGCAAATTTAACATATTTACTCAGTTAAAGTGTAATTAAAGAGCATAATGAAAAAAAAATTCACCGCGCTGCTGACCCTGGTGATCTAATCTCTGAAGAATCACAAACCATGAAAGGGAAATCCAAACAACTTGTCATAGATGCTTATGATATTACGAATGCTAGCATCCAAATGGCGATAGACTTTGTTGTAGGTCAGCCCAAAGAATCAAAAGGCTTTACACCATATTAAAGATGTTCAGGAAATTCCAAGACAAATGCGGACTCCTCAAGGAGGGAATCTGGTCTGGTCTTAGTCATGGGTTATTAATCAATAATTATTAATTATTTATTTTTTTATTTTTTTGTGAGAATATTTTATAAAATAAGTAATATAAATGAAATTACATCTCTGATGAAGAATTTTGATTTTAATTTGTGCATTATATAGTTCATAGCTAAGGACGATTGAATAAATTTAAAGGTTTTTTTAAGCGAATGAGAATAAATTCGGTGTTGTCGGCTTGCCTGGGAATACGACCAGAAGTATCGGCATAGTTATTATCGTTGATTACAAGTAGGGTTCTGCTATCTACAGGTAATACGCTCTCTATAGTCACAAAAGGGATAGTGAAGATGCCTGCTTTGGTGATATTTCCTCCAATCCTCTTAGGGTCAGATATATTTAGTAAATCTACTAATAATTTTTTATCGACAAAGCCTTGGGCATCAATTTGTTTAATATTAATTTTATAAAGACGCTTGAATTTAGCAGGATATTTAAAGGCAGAGTTATTAGGATCTCCTTGATGGTTATCACGTTCAATCACAATATATTCATGATCATTAATGGCAGTGAGTTCACCGATCGCATGGCTTTGATGCTCTAGTTGATAAGAGAAAATTTGCCCTGTGTATTGCTTACTGGCTAAGTCAAATTCATGAATTAACAGACGCTGCTTGAGAGAGTCACCTTTTAAAGATCCTTCTAACAATACATAAAGTTTTGTACCACTACTATTGATCGCCATACCTTCAAAACCTTTAGAACCGCCTAAGTTTGCGGTGGTCAATCTTGCTAGCTCATCAGGTAAATTCATTAATTCTGGGTGGTCAGGTGATTTCACAAAATCTAATTTACCGACACCCAAAAAGTTGGGTAGAGGGATAGGAGGATCTAGCAGTTCGCCGTTTTGTCCTACATGTAGTAAGAAAGGGCCAAATTCGTCTCCCAACCAGTAGCTACCGTCACCAAGACGCTGGAAAGACTCTATATCAAAATCTCCCCCTGTCAATAAACGATTTGTTCTGATTTCTGGGCTAACGGAGATAGTACTATCTGGATAAAAAGATTGGTCTGCAATAATAGGAAAACTAACTTTACGATTTTTATCATTTAGTTCTACAAAGCTGTGACGATCAAACCAAGATAGTCTTTCTCCGGTTTGCAGATTCACAGGAAAAACTTTACCTGTAGTAAAATCAGGTTCGACCGCATAAATACGCAATCTGTAATCAGGCGAATTAGCCTTGCTGCCAAAACCGTTATCTGAAATGACTAGATAAGTGCCTGCTTTTGCTCCTTTGACAACCGCAGAAAAACCTTGTACAGGTTGAGCATGAACAAAAGGAGTTGTGCGATTCGTCTTTTTAAATTGAGCAGTTGTTGAACCGAAAGTAAATGTATCGGCGTTTAAGACAGAACGTCCAACAAGTTCTGCTGCTTTGGCATGGGAGTAGAAGAGTAACAGTAAAATGACAACAGGCTGCGGCATTAGCCAAGCAGCCAGCATATTGAGCATATTGAGCATTGAAACTCGTTACTATTTTGGAGTTTTGAACAAGGTAGGAGGCAGTCTCAATCAAAAAATTTCACCGCCAAACATGAAAATTTGGCTTTTTTTCTACACCCCTATACACCCTTACACCCATTTCCAAGTAGGGCTGGGTTTAGCTAGAGCCAATAGCCATCAGCAGAAGTCTGACCCAGCTAAACCTGTCCTTACAGGAGTTAAGAGTTAATAATTTTTTATAACTAATTAACTCAACTCCTAGCTTTATTGGTTGCCAGGTGCTACCTGGGGAAGTCCCATGCTGTAGTTAGTGACACGAGCAGAGAGATTGTAACTGATTTCGCCTTTTTGGAGAAGCGATCGCAGAAAATGCTCTAAGACAGACCCAATACGGCGCAAGTTATAATCTGTTAGGTCTGCGCCACTATATGCTTCCACTTGTTCATCAAACTTGTGATAAACCTTTCGCAGAGCATCTTCATTCCAATTGAATTCGTTGTCTGGGTCAACATCCAACGTCAAGACCTGATTGCTGGGAACTAGTTCGCCATCCCGGTCAATTTCTGCCGCAAAAATACGGATATGTCGGGTTGTGGACTTAAGCAGCATTGGGTTGTCGTCCATAACGGTTTGGTGATTCAGGTTATAGCAGTTCTCGTTTGACTAGAATACAAGCAATCTGTCAAAGATGCCACGATTAGCGTAATATCTATCAGGCTCTTAACTTTTTGGGGTAGACATAGTTCTATCTTAATCTTGATCGGGCAGGAAGAGAGACAAGGGAAGGGAGACAAGGGGGACAAAACAAGTCAAAAGTCAAAAGTCAAAATTAAGAACTTGTTGCCCAATGCCCAATGCCCAATGCCCCATGCCCAATGCCCCAATAACCAGTTGAATCCCCATGAATCTTTAGCTAAGATGGCCGCCACAACCCTCTAATAGAAAAAATCTATGGCTGTCATAGGTAAAAAGTTCATCTGTTTGGAGAAGACAATGGGAGGTGTCATCAGATTGATGCTCAAGTTTATGAATGGGGACAGCTAAAGTCAATCCAGATTCTATTGATTTGGAGATTTTGTTTTTATTTTTGCGCGGGCGAAGAAAAACTTTAGTTGATGAGGAACCCCTTTGGATGCATAACTGTCAAGTTTTTCGTACATGTCCAGCCAAAGGAATTTTAAAGCGGTATACTCGGCTGGAATAATTGCAACTAAGTTTATATTTTCTATCAAAAGAAAATTTGTTACCGATGATAAGTTTCCCTATTAATAACTTGTACGTCTTTATCAACTAGAAAAATCGTACATCCAGTGATTTTACGTAAATTTCCCCATGACAATGACAGACTTTCATTATGTAAAATAAATTCCGGGTTTATACTTACGTATAAGCACGAGTTTATAAGTAAAATCCCAAACTGTTATTGACGTAAAGATAAAGTTGATGTAAAAACCTTTAAAAAGCCAGAACAAGTTCTTACAGAAACTTTATTGTATGCAATCTCAAAAACTGAATAATAGTTATGGCTGTTCAACTACAGCATTTGCTGCAAAATCTAAGTCTTGACATTAAGAGTCTAGATGGAAACAATAGCAGGAGAAGCAAAATGAAATGCAAATTTAGTTCAAGGAAAGAAAAAAATTGAATCAAACAGTTTGGATTTCAAAACAATATAAAGAAATTTTGCTCTTAGATATAGCCCCTCACATCTATCGCCAAAAAGTAAAGGAATCCTAAAAATTATGAACTCCAAAGTATTACCACGCCAGATAAATAATATTGAAGTAGGCGTTTATGAATGTGAAATACATCTTAAATTTCGGTTGATTGAGGAAAAAAGTTTATTAGGCGATCGCGACCAACTTTTACAGGTGTTGCTAGATGCTTTATTAACCGAAGGATCTGACGAATTTCTAGAGACTCTGCAAGCTTCTGTGAAGGCGCAGGAAATCTCAGAACTGAAAGCATCACCACAAATGCGCCGCCAGTTAATGCGTTTACGTAACTCTACTGAAAACACTTAATCTTGAGGTCTATTTGAGATATATAATTACCAGTAATGGTTTGTTTTGTGTCTTGTATTGGGCAGGGAATTGGTGAACTTATTTAAATTTATCTGTTAGATAATTTACTCTTTCCATAACCCGCTTTTGTAACCCAATCCTGTAGTTATCAGCTTAAGTCTAACCCTACTCTACGAGAAGCTTTTTTCTGGGCGTCTAGGGTAAAGACGTTATTACTTTTACAGTAGCCTTCATCCTTTGCACTACAGATACTGAGTGGGTGCCTATTAAGTGCATTTTTTACCCTGCTTTCTGGCAAATTTTAAGTTTTGCAATTATTTTCTAGGATATTCCTAGAACCCATTTGCTCTTACTGATATATCTGGAGGCATCGAATTCGCTAGAAATTGCAAAATTCAGAACTCAGGGTTCAAAATTCTGAATTCTGCTTCTGGATTATGCTGATTGAGGAACTTCCAGTTTCCTGTTTTTTCTTATCTCTGTATCTTTATCTTTATTTTGCCAAACCATGTTCAAGAGCAAAACGAACTAACTCGGTTCGGCTATTGGTACCAGTTTTGCTAAATAGACGGCTGACATATTTTTCAACATTGCGGACGCTGGTTTCTAGACGACGAGCAATTTCTTTGTTCATCAAACCTTCCGCTACCAAATTTAAAACACTTTGCTCTCGCGGAGTTAAGTCGATTGTAAATGGTGGTGGAGACTGAGCGATCGCATTTCTTTGGGTTAATAAGGCCTTAATTTGGGCGATTTGATTAGCCAAATCGGCAATATCAGGTGTTTCGCCTTCTTCAGTTGTAGTTGGAATTTTGCTAGCACGACGTTTAAGCAGGTTTTCGACTATTGCCACTAACTCATCAGGATCGAAGGGCTTTGGTAAATAAGCATCAACACCAGCTTGATAACCCTGGATGCGATCAGTCGTCATACCTTTCGCAGTTAAAAAAATCACTGGCAATGCTTGAAAGCGGGGGTCTTCACGTAGTTGCTTGAGGAATTGATAGCCGTCTACCTGTGGCATCATAATATCAGAGATTACCAGGTCAGGTGTATTTTGTTGCATTAATTCCCAGCCCTCGCGAGCGTTACTGGCAACCTGAACGCTGAAACCGCTTTCCTGTAAATAGTCTTTTACTGCTTCACGCAGTCCCGGCTCATCATCTACCAGTAACAATTGTGCAGACATTTACAGTTTCCTTTCCTCGACTTTATCTCCAATTTAGCAGGCTGTTGGTCAAACATTTTTGGATTTTAGATTTTAGATTTTGGATTGACCCCCAAGATTTATCCGAGGGTTTGAAGATGCATGGATTTTAGATTACGGATTGAGTCCCAGAATTTATCCACTTTCTTGTACCCTGCTCAGAATTATCGCTAGAGCGTGGGGGATATTAACCTATCTGAAATGTAGGAAAATTGTGCTTTTTGTCTTCCTGTCTAGCTGAACTTATGTAGGCTAATGCAGCACTTGCTAATCTTAATACTCGCTCTTTCAAAGTAAAAATACTCAATGCCAATACTAGATACACACTATCAAAGTGGGGATGGAAGTAGGAGTTGTGTAAACCAAATTTCTGATTGTATTCCCTCTGCTCGAGATTTAAAACCTCTGCATGAATCATTGTGCTGATGCGATGTGCAGCTAGTTGCAGTTGTTCTACATCACGTTCAGTAAAATGATGAGACTTAAAAGTGCCAACATGTAGTACTCCTACCAAACCTTGTTTGAGGAGTACTGGTATACCAACAAGTGATTTCAGATCCTTTTGGCGTAAGATTGGACTAACGATTTCTACCTCCGACAAATTATCCAATATCATTGGCTTCATAGTTGCGGCAATGCGACCAGCTATACCATGTCCAATGGGAATACGGATATTTTGTGCTATTTCTTCCTCAAGTCCAATACTGGCGTATACATCTAGATTCTGCTGATCTGTAATAGGTAATAAGACAGTAACAGTATCTACAGACATATACTCTTTCAACCACTCAAGTACTTTTTGCAGCGACGTATCAAATCCAGTACCTGTGTCGTTCTGTTCTTCACCTATAAAAACATTCCAACCTTTATAGAAATTTGGTAAACCAGATTTATCTTGCCAATATAACATTATCAAACTCCAGTAAATACAATACTCGGAAATTACAGTAATATTGCTAAAAATTATAACGTTTTTATAAATTTTCGGTATGGCGATTGAATTCCTTAAAATATAAAGTTTCCATGAAATTATCAAAAAATAAACTTTGAGATTGGTAATTGATCATTGGTAATTAGGTATTACCTACTATTAACTATTCACAATTTCAAATTCCAAATCTCAAATTCCAAATTTTTATAGCGTTTCAATTATTGTGGCTTGTTGCGATAGTTTAGCTTCTCTTTGACCAAGAGTACGCGCCCTAGCTGTCAATATACCAATGGGAGTATTTAATAAATTTACAACCTGAGTTTTACCAGTTAAAGAATTGATACTTTCCTTTGGTAATTCCTTGAATAACCAACGTGCTAGTCGATAGCTAGATTCTTTAAGTGTCATGTCTCGCATTAATTCCACACCATACAATTCGTGCAAATAACGATTAGAACGCCCATAACGCCGCCATTGATTTTGTAATTCTTTCAGTGTGGTACGGTGACGGTGTTGTACGATCGCTTTGTTTGCAAATTCTAAACGTCCAATATTTTCTTGTTGAATTCGCCAACAAATATCAGCATCACCACCAGTTGTTAGATATGGACGAAACAAACCCACTTTCTCTAATGCTTGTCGTCGAATCGCTAAATTTGCAGTTTGACCATAGGGACAAAACTTATGATTGAGAGTGTGCTTTTGCGATAAAGTCTGTTGATTTTCAGCAAATTGTTCTAATAAGCTATTACCTGGTAGTGCTGTGATTTCACCAGCGAC
Organism: Pelatocladus sp. BLCC-F211; assembly: GCF_041928655.1. Classification (NCBI taxonomy): domain Bacteria; kingdom Bacillati; phylum Cyanobacteriota; class Cyanophyceae; order Nostocales; family Hapalosiphonaceae; genus Pelatocladus; species Pelatocladus sp. BLCC-F211. Next base: position 27,410 of record NZ_JBHFLM010000155.1, read on the forward strand.
AATTGCTATATCATTGTTAACAAAAGGTGCAACTAATAACTTTAGCCACTCTGGTTGAGGACGACAATCAGCATCGGTAAAGGCAATTATTTGACCATTAGCAGCGCGAATTCCCATGTTACGGGCTGCGTAGGAACTTTGAATTTTATTTTCACTTAAAACACGAATCAATAGGGGATAATTTTTGGCTATTTGTTGTAATAATTCAAAAGTGCGATCGCTGCTATTATTATCTACTAACAAATATTCTGCTAATTCTTTTGGGTAAGTTTGAGCAAATAGACAATTAATTAACTTCGGTAAATCAGTTTCACAGTTATAAATAGGAATAACCACCGATACTCTTGGCAAAAAAGCATCAGTGGTCATTGGGTTGGTTGATTGATAATTCATATATTTAATCTCAAGTTTAGGAATAAAAATTTATGGTAGTTATTTGTTGATGGTTATTTGTTGATGCTTTTTGCAAGCAACAAACAACAAACAACAACCAACTACCTAATTTTTAGTATTCCCAAATCCTAAACTTGAGTACTAAAGCCGCAAATTATTAGCACCAAAGCTAGTTGGTTTTTGAGATGTTTGATTTGGTAAAGGTTGGGCAAACTGATTGTTAGAGAGAATTGCCAAAGCACGATTATACTGAGGATCTTTGTTAGTTCCCAACAAATCGGGATTAGATGCGAGCTGACGCTGTTGTTGCTCTGTTAATTCCAGCTTAATATCTGGTGCTATTCCCTTATGGTTAATATCTGTTCCTTTGGGAGTGTAGTAATGGGCAATGGTAATTGCTACACCAGAACCATCTGCAAGCTCATGTACTGATTGGACTAGGGCTTTGCCAAAGGTTTGACTACCCACGACTATTGCTCGTCTATTATCCTTAAGTGCGCCTGTGAGAATTTCACTCGCGCTGGCTGAGTTATTATCAACTAGTACCACTAAAGGACGATTTGTGAGGGCTGTGTGATTGGCTTTGCTTTCTTCACTGCCACCTTTACGGTCTACAGTGCGGACAATTGCACCATCATCCATCCACATCCGGGCAATTTCAATACTTGCTTGCAACAAGCCACCAGGATTACCCCGTAAATCTAGTACAAAGCCATCGACTTGTTTGGCATTCAAATCACGGATGGCCCGTTGCATCTGATCTGCCGCGTGGGCGCTGAATTCCCGTAAACGAATATAGCCAACTCGGCGACGACCTTCTTGTTTGAGGGCATAACGTACTGTTGGAACTTCAATCGTAGCTCGTGTCAGTTTGAGGTCAAAAGTACTACGTCCATCTCTTTCTAATCGCAGAGTGACCATTGTACCTGCTCTACCACGAATCAGCTTGGAGGCATCTTCGATTTTCATCTGGCTGGTGAGTTTACCATCAATCGCCACAATCTGATCGCCTGCCTTGACTCCGGCTTTGATTGCTGGCGAATTTTCTAAGGCTTCTACAACAACTAACCGCTTGCTGTTTTCATTCACCTCCATCCGAATGCCGATTCCGGAGACTTCTCCAGATGTTTGGTTGGTCAAAGATTCAAATTGTTTAGGGTCCATAAACCGTGTATATGGATCTCCCAGTTTTTGCATCGCTTCGCGGATTGCGGTGTAAGCTTCTTCACGAGAAGAATAGTTTCTGCTCAATAGGCTCTGTCTGATTGTTTGCCAGTTTTGGCGATTAAAAGAACCATCCACATATTCGCGATTTACCAGTTGCCATACTTGGTCAACTACCTGTTTAGGGCTATCTTGTAGTGCTGCACGAACAGAACGACTCCAACCTGGCCCGAATACAGATACTGTAGCTGTGGTGGCGATCGCTCCTCCAATTAAAGCTACTTGCAGTGGCGAGTAACGTTTTGCAGATTGTTTCATGTATATTAAGCTGGAATAATTGTGTGGTTGACAGTTTAGCAATCAGAAGCTCTGTAGAAAGTTATAAATTGTTCTGTCCGGCTATACTCCCTTCATTCTGTTTTCCTTTAAATTGTCTTGAAAATACCGTAATACTTATCAAGGACTTTATCTCGCACTAGTCAACTTGCTCAGTCAGCTTACTGCATTCATACGACGCTTTCATCAGTGTCATAATTGCACTCATTATTACCTAAAATCGGTTCTTCCTGGATGCATTAATTTTAATGATTAAAAAATATAGGTAATTTAAATTTTATATAAAGTTGCTATGAACCGTAAAGTTACAAAGTTTAATAATTTTCCTCGTATAAATAACTTACTGAAAAGGTGGGAAGTTTTACGAAAAATTAAAATTGGCTTGGGTGTTTTCCTTAGCATTTGGCTGGTGTTTACTACTATAACTTTAGTCTCCGCATCCTCCAAGCCAGTAGACACTTTTTTTGTACTTGGCGGTAGTATCCGTCGAGAAATTTTTGTTGCTAAGTTGATCAAACAACATCCGCAAATCAAGGTTTTAATTTCTCGTGGTTCCCCTGATCCTTGTATTTGGCTAATTTTTAAAAGGGAAGCAGCTCCAATAGCCAATGTCTGGTTGGAGAAGTGCGCTGATTCGACTTTCAGTAATTTCTACTATGGTATTCCGATTCTACGCCGTTGGCATGTGCATAAAGTCATGTTGATTACCTCTCCTACACACTTACCACGGGCTAAATGGCTAGCACAGATCATGTTAGGGGCGCATGGCATTTGGGTAGAGACAGAAACTGTACAAGAACAAGGTATTCCCGGTAATCGTGAATCTTGGCCGAAAACAGGACTAGATATTACCCGTAGCTTTTTTTGGGCAGGATTAAGCCAAATTATTCAGCCAGAATGCTCCCAAGTGACAAACTTGACAGACGTAGACATGAAATCTTGGCAACATCGCAGTTTTAAATGTGAACGCCAGGGGAATTTATAGGAGGAAGGGGACATGGGGACACACCAGACACGGGGGACAAGGGAGACATGGGGGACAAGGGAGACAAGGGAGATGAGAAGAATAACTAATGACCAATGACAAACTAAATTGTTTGAATTGCGATCGCTTGAATGGTTGAGATCGGAACTTCGGTGAAATATTGACGCTGAAATTGTTCTTCGCGAACAGCATCTAAAAACTTGACAATTGCAGCCTCTGCCAGTGTGGATTTAGTGTTTAAATGTTGGCTGATTTGCAAATAACGATCTTGTGTTTGAATGGAAAAACCTAAATGTCTTAATGCCCTAAAACCCATGTGTAAACTTTGATCACCAATACCAAGTTTTTGCAAAAGTTGAACACGGGTGACTAGTTGATTGGTGCGACTGAGATATTTGGCGATTCCTACCAACGTCAGCCAGATTTGCTTTGGAGGTTGAGGTTCTGCTTTAGACCATGCGATCGCCAATGGTTGCTGATTGTGAAGCGATCGCCTCAACCATGCTCGTAAATCATCCCAGCTAGTAGGACATTCTTTAATCAAGAGTGGGGATGTGCTTGATGTACTCAGTGTGCTTGTAGTGGTGAGATGGCGCCAGTCTAATATTTGTATAGAGTGCTGAGTTACTTTTGCAGATTGCTCATTAGAACGCACGGCAATTAAACGAATTTCGTAACGTTTTTTGAAAGTATTGTAATCTAACTCTACAATGCAATCACAACGTCCTGGTGGTAATTCATCTTTATAGTGTCCCCACCACACACCAGGGAAAGGATTTTTGGTAGACTCATCCCGAAGATCAAACTCGGTTTTAATATACTGTATCTTTTTACCCTGGGAATCTTGCTGATTGCGATGCCAACCATTTTCAAACCAACAATTTTGAATCAGCAACTTTGGGACAGGATTACCCATTCCACAGGGTTCCAAAAGTTTTAATTCTAAAAATAATTCTTTCCCCAAATCTCCCACTGTCACCACTAAATCCACCTGTAGTGTTGGTGTTAAAGTTGCACCACCCAAACTTTGCCGTAACTGTTGATTAATTGCTTGTGTAAACAAAGGAATATTTTCCACTGGTAGACTTAACCCCGCCGCATAAGGATGTCCACCAAAACGATGTAAAAGATGAGCTTGATTTTTGACAAGTTGGTATAAATCGACAGAATTAACTGAACGCGCAGAACCACGGGCTAGGGATCGGGGATTGGGGAAGGTAGGGGTTCTCTTTGGGGATAAGGGGCAGGTGGGGTCCCCTCTGGGGATAAGGGGTAATGGGGATTGGGGATTGGGAGAAAACACAATGAAAGTTCTTCCTTGTCCTCCGTGTCCCCCTTGTCCCCCTACTCCTTCTGTACTTAACAAAATAGTCGGTCGTCCTGTCTCCTGTGCTACTTGTCCTGCTACTAATCCCAAAACGCCAACGGCCCATTGAGGATCGTCTAAAACAATGACACTGGTCGTAGACAAGTCCATTTGGTTGATCTTTTGGTTGACTTGTTGAGCAACCTCTTTTTGTAAAGATTTGCGACGGGAGTTGGCTAATTCTGTTGCTTCTGCTAGCTGATGAACACGTGCTTGGTCGCGACTAGTCAGTAATTCTACGCAGAAACTAGCATCACCTTGAATCCGACTCACAGCATTGATCCGGGGGCCAAGTCCAAAAGAAATATCTGTGGGGCGATCGCCACTTTTTTGACATAATTCTAACAATCGCCCCACTCCTGGACGTCGCCGTTGTGCAGGTGGTAGTTTAAAATCTTCTTGTAGTCGCCCAATTCCCAACTGAGCCAAGTAGCGACAATCTCCGCTCAACTGTACTAAGTCAGCAATTAATCCTACTGCGACTAAATCCAATAAATCTTCTAGCGGTTCTTGCGGAATATCTGGCAGCTTTTGATACAGAGCTTCTATTAACTTGTAAGCAACTGCTACTCCTGAAAGATGAAACAATTGATGGTCACTAGGCAAATACCGAGGGTTAATAATGGCTGTTACTGGTGGACGTTCTGCTGGTAGAGTGTGATGATCTGTAACAATCACATCAATACCTAGCTGTTTTGCATAAGTAATTTCATCAATATTTGTACTACCAGTATCGCAAGTTACGATTAATTTACATCCCTGATTTGCTAACTGATCTATGCCCTGATAGTTGAGTCCGTGGGATTCTATTAACCGATTTGGAATGTAGTAAACTAACTGCGAATTTTGGATAAAAAATTGCCCTAAACCATCCCATAACACGGCTGTGGAGGTAATACCGTCAGCATCAAAGTCACCCCAAATAGCGACTTTCTCACCAGTTTGCCATGCCTGTTGCAAGCGTTCCACTGCTAGATGCATTTCTTGTCCAAACTCAAACGGACTTGCAGGTAAGTAATTTTTGGGATTAACAAAAGTAGCTATTTGTGGTATCCCTCGTATACCACGTTGCCATAATAACTGTGCTGCAAACTGTCCGCTAGATGGGGGTGTATACTGCGTGACAGCTTGTAGAAACCACTCCGGCAATTGTTCAGTTGATGCTACAATCCACTGTTGTTCGGGCATATATAAATGACCATTACCCAAGCGAGAAAACTGGTAATTAATAACTGATAACTGTTAACTGATAACTGTTAAACGGGTGTTTGTTCGTCGGTAATTGGAGATTCACTAATGAGGCCATTTAGGACAACTTCGTTAGTAATACCTTCAGTTTTACGAGTGCGGATAGGGCGCGATCGCTTGTAACCTGCTCGTTCCGCTTTTTGTCGTTCATAATCTATTAGCCTGCCATAATGTTCGTGCTTGCTTAAATTCATCGACAAGAAAACATGCTGACGGGTATTACCAAAACCTTTACGGCTGAAAAATTTTACTGCTGGTACATTTTCTGGATCTGTGTCTACTAACATAAATCGCGCCCCATCTTCAATCATACGGGCAATGACGCCATCAACCAGTTTGTCACCTACACCACGTCGCTGAAATTTTGGGCTGACTCCTAACCACAGAATATATCCGTAAGTCCAGGATGCTTTGGTGATAATGGTTCCTAAAACAAATCCTGCGATTTGATCGTCAATTTCTGCAACTAAACAGTATTCTGGATCAGTATTATAAAGTCCAATTACCTCCCATTCATCCCAACATCGATATAAATAGGGATACAAATCACTGGTAAATAGTTCTTCTCCTAAATGATAAACAGGGGCTATATCATCTATTTCTAATTCGCGGACGTAAACCGCATCAAATTCTGCTGGATGCATAAAATCATATTGTTGATTGTTGGTCAATAGACGCGATTAATCGCGTCTGTACAATAGTCATTAGTCATTCTTCTCATCTTCCCATCTCCCTTGTTTTTTTGTTATTCTTTGCTTTTCTCCCTTTTCTAAGAACTAAACCTCGTCCATCTTGAAAAGAGGAGTTTTTCAAAAAGGACATTATGTAGGTTGGGTGGAACGGAGTGTAACCCAACATTAACCAGACTATAATGTTGGGTTTCGCTGTCGCTACACCCAACCTACAAAACTGCCTTTTCTAAGAACTATTTAGATATTTATTTAGCAGTCTCTTATAGAGCCACTTCTTGAATACTAGCGATATTCATGAGGTTAGTATCCAAATCTTGGATCTGCGAGTTTTCCTCTGATATTTGTGAACCCTGAGCATAAGTGCGATCGCATCTCTTGGCAAATTGACAATATTGACAAGTTTTACTACCTTCGGAAACTTGCGGAAAATCTTTTTTTTGCTGATAATCTTCTAGCCAACGACCTAATTTAGTTAATAATTGTTTGAGTTTCTTGGCAGTCTTTTCGTGTTGGATATAATTGTAGCTAAATTTAATACTTTGTGGTTTACCTTCAGATTGAACAAACCAGTATGTCATGGAAATATTTTCTGGTAGATAATCGCTAGTTTCTACTAATACGTACAAATAAAGGCGTGTCTGCCAATTTTGTTCAAGTTTGCGTTTAGTAGGAAGTTTGGGATAAGTTTTCCAGTCGAAAATTTGTGCTTGCTGATTATCTGCAATTAGTAAATCGTAGACAACAGTTAGTAAATAATTTTGAACTTGTAAGGTGCGGTAATGTTCGCTTTCGCGAAAAGTTTGACTATTAGTAATAGGTGTTAAGATGTCTGGTGCCGCGTTTGCAAAACCTGTCATCCAACTTTGTAGTTGTGTATCTGTCTCCAAAAAACCATCAATAGGTAATCCTATCTCCCGCTGTTGCATTAGCAGGTGAAACCGACTCCCTAAAGTCTGGTGTTCTTCCCGCTCTGGCTCGGTGGGAGAATAGAGTTGTTCTAAATAGGTGTGTTGAAACTGACGTGGACAACGTTCTAGTAGGTTAAGTTGTCCTTGGGAAAGTCGCAAAATTTGAGTTTGAGTAGATAGCATTATTTTAGATTAGCGTTGATTGCAAAAGGTGCGATCGCCGTAAGGTGGGTGCTTTCCACCATCGCGTAGCGACTCCAAAGAAGTATCGCCCGCTGCGCTTCGTACAAGCGTTTCATCTCATACGAACTTTAGATTAATTTTAGGTTAAATATGATACAATGCTGATATCGTGCTTGTTAAGTAAAAAATACTTACGATAAGCAAAAGGCTGGGAATTTAAAAATGAAATTTGCTATTGACATGGGACATAACTGTCCTCCAGATACGGGTGCAGTCGGAATTCAAAAAGAAGATAATTTAACCAAAGCGGTTGGTACATTTTTGATGCAAAAGTTAGCAGCCGCAGGTCATAGTGTGATTAATTGTACTCCTACAACAGCTGCAACTGTGGGAGAATCACTGAGAAAACGGGTCGATAAAGCTAATAGCAATAATGTAGATGTCTTTGTGTCAATACATTTTAATGCTTTTAATGGGCAAGCGAACGGTACAGAAGTTTTTGCTATTAGCAACATATCCAAAGCTATTGCTCAGTCTGTTCTAAATCAAATTGTCAAGCTCGGATTTAAAAATAAGGGAGTCAAAAGCACCCCATTTTTTGTGATTAAAAATACCTCCATGCCAGCTATTTTAGTGGAGTGTTGTTTTTGTGATTCTAAAGTAGATATGGATCGCTTCAATGCTGAAAAAATGGCTGAAGCTATCAAAGATGGATTAATTGGAGAATCAGACGCAGATGAACCAAAACCTGCTGAAGGGAAAAAATATCTCCTGAAAATAACCCAAAAAACAGTATTGAAACCTTCTACAGAACAATCATCTGAAATACCAAAAGAAACTCTAGTTGATATTGAGCCTGGAGAATATCCGATTTTAGATTTCAGATACGAAGAAAAACATTATTGGGTAAAGTGGGTTGATCAAAGTAAAGCAAATCGAGATCAGCATTTCATTTTCGATGCATACGGAAAGGTTATAGAACAAGATTAGTACTATTTAATTTGCTAATTAATTAGCCTAAATGATAGGTTGTTCTATAACTCAGCCAAGCTGCTCAGGATAAGTTCTTGATTGACTGATCTGCTAATTTGTTCTGCAAGCAATTTAAATTTATGCAAATGCGTAATTCTTAAAATGAGCGTTGTTTTATTAAGTAACTAGAACTTAATTTTAGTTTTTGACCAGGGGATGAAATATTATGCGTTTGGAAAATTTCTATCAAGCCAGTAAACAAGCTAAAGATAATCAAGGTTCTTTAGATTATGGAATTGAAGCGATCGCTGCTGATAAAGAATTAGCAACCCATATTCAACAGGTACTGATTTGGTTGAATTTTCTTGATCCTCCTGCGGATGGACAATTTGGACGTATTTCTAGTGACGCACTTGTGGAATTTCAAGTGGCTATTTCTGCAATTCGTCCAGAAGTTGCTGAAGAAAAAGGATTTCTGGGTTTAGCAACAGCTAAAGCTTTAATTGAAAGCAAACCAAGTGATATTCCTGAACCTAAAATCGATTATTCTCTCAACAATCTAGCAGCCCGACTCATTAAATACATGCTAGAGATGAACTACCGTGTCTCTGTAGGGAACAAAAAGTACAACATTGTCTATGTTGAGGGAATGAATGCAGATGGAACTCAAAATAGTGATGCTCCCAACGAATTCAATGATCGCCGTATAGTAATTGAAATACCAGATGCAGATTTTAGACCAGTAATCAGAGGTAATTGGGAAGGAACAACAGAACCCGGTTCTAGTTTCACCAACAATCCTATGGGAGGTAGAGCAAAAGAATATGGAGCTGCCAGAATAGCCTTTGGACAGTATAAAGCTTGGGCAGTAGGCATTCATTACGGAGGTGGTTCAGATCCACATGAAGCCTTAGTTCAAAAGACACCTATTTCTGTATATCGCGACAAAAATAAAGACATGATGCGAACTGGCGATTTTCTCGACACAGGTGTCTTTGATATTAACCAACACTGGGGATTTGATTATCCTCGTACCAATATTAAAGGTGCTAGTGCAGGGTGTTTAGTTGGACGGACTCGCGATGGTCATAGAGAATTCATGGCAATTATTAAACAAGATATACGTTATCAGAAAAACAAAGACTATTTATTTCATACCACAGTTATTCCTGGTGATGAATTTTTAGCGAAATATCCTGCGAAATAATTATAAGCAACCAAATCGCCCGCAAGTAAACTGCGCCCTAATAGCCGAACTCTACTGAAAGTAGACTGAATAAACAAGCCCTTTAACCCACTTCAAGTGGGTTTTAGCTATTTGATGTTGTGGTGCGATCGCTCGCTCGTTGGGAAAAATTTCGTTTTAAAACTCCTCCTCTTCAGAAACAATTGTTAAACAATCTAATTTGGACAACAATCAAGCGATGCCTTCGGCAACCCCTTCGGTGTACGCACTTCTTACCTAACCAAAAGTTTGCCTTGACTTGTTGCAGCTGCGATCGCACCATTATTTGCAGTAAACACTTTAATACCTGGAACAGTCACATAATCACCATCATCTTCACTGATAACTTGGTCTACTCTAGTGCGAAAATCAGGGTCGGAGTAATACCGCTTTGAATTTTCGATTACAAGTTTAAGTATTTGCTTACCAACCGTGTTTAGATTGGAGACTTTGAGCAGCTGATTTAGGGTTTCTGGCTTAATATCCCGAAGTAATTGTCCAATAGCAAAGTTAAAGAACGGGGAAGCAAAAATTTCTACTCCTGCAAAATCTAGCTCAACCTCATGAAGAGCTAATAATTCTGGATGAACTATATCGTACACTTTCTGACCATCGTCAGGTGTAATACAGTTTTTGCCTATTAGGGTTAGGATTTGGTGTTTCATCGCTTGTAACCTTCCCTAGAAATTGAGTTTTGTAAGAATTAAATAAATATAGATACTTGGTTTCAGTGGCGTTTTATCAAGTTTATGGAGATGACTTTAATAATAAAAATAAAATAGTTAAACCCACTATTACAAGTGATAAAATAGATTTGTGGGCGAACGTCGGCTTCATGCCGTGTGTCTGGGTAGCTTGTCTGCTTAGACCTAGCCCACTACCCACTTTAATTTATCTAGCGAAAGTGGATTTGAATCGGTATACCACTCCCCATAAAGTTTATTTCGCCGATCATCTAAATCCATAATCATTCTATATTTCTGGGCAAGCGGAATAAAATATTTATCTTCCTGGCGTTCGTATAATCGCTGTAAAGCCCACAGGTAGTAGTCAACAACCTGCAAGCCAGCAAACTCTGATGGGTAGGCTGGTTTAATAGTTGTTTGACTATCTGAGCAGATTTTCCACTTAGTTTCAAAGTTCTTTTTTGCTTGATTAATAGCTTGTTGCAGTGCTTCTTCTCGTGCTGTTTTTCCGCGTCTGGCAAAAACGATATGATTCTCACTGGCTTTGTGTAGTTTACCTTTGAACAATCGTTTTACTAAGTCATCGTATATATCATCTTGATTTGTTTTTTTACCCAGTGCTTCGTAAGTTTTTTTTGTTGCTGCGGCTAACCCGATTTTGCATCTAATAGCTACAAACATTTTGACTTCAAAAGTTTGCATCAGTTTAAAGACTTCTAGCCTGACATCATGGTGATCGTCTTTAGCATGGAAAGTAATTGCAGTTTTTTTAGCAGAGGGTTGCATTGAAGAGATATCTTTAAACCTTGGCTCGTTACAAAGCTGTGTTCTGAGTTCTGCAAGTTCCCTAATTACTTTATCTGGTTGACAAACTTGAGCTACACCTACCATGAAAAACTTTGATGTACCAGGTTCTCCTATGATGATTTTCCCTTTTTTATTAAAAAAAGTTAAATCACCTGCTTCGTCAACAAAATAATGACGAATATTATCTTCTATGCTCATTCCGAAGAGTTATGAAAATCATTTTATTGATTTTACCAGCATAATTAAAGATGGCATATCTTTTTTATACTCAAAGCTCTCCTTTAAATGCTTTGTCTAAAATAGATGGTAGCAGCGCATCAAGTTCTTTCATGGCTTCTTGTCTGAGTCGTTTCATTGTGTCAACTTTGGTTTGAAGTTCGTCGAGGTAGGTGACGATACGGTGTTGTTCCGGGAAGGTTGGGACTGGAATTTTTAGCTTATCTAAAATTTGAAGATTTATATTAGGTTGGGTTGTTTGAGTAGCTTCTGCAAGCGCAAATTTTTTGACATACTCCAGCGACCAGTAGATGAACTCTGGAATTACACTATCTTGGTTAGGAACAATTCCAACAATGCTATCTGGAAAACAAGAATCAAAAGTGAGGATTCCGGTAACACCTATAGTAGCCCCTGTGATAGCTATGACAATGCTACCTTTGGGAAACATTCGACTAATACGCAGCCCGTCTTGATTAAGCGTTTGTGAGTATTCTCTAATATAACGATTAGAGTTAGATATATCACCAATCTGAATAAATGGGATATTTCCACCATAAAACCTTGGATCATTGCGAGGACGATGTGTAAATTTGCCTCTTGCAACTTCTGCTGCTTGTTTCAAAGGTTTAAGTTCCCATCCCTGTTTATCAATATTTTTTTCAAAAGTTAAATTCAGAGCCGATGTTAATAAAGCTTCTGTTTCTTCAAGTGCTTTTTGGCGTAGCGATCGCACTTCCTCAATCTTCCCCACCAGTTCCTCAATCCGTGCCACAATCCGCCGTTGTTCCTCTAGCGGTGGTAGGGGGATTTCCAGAGAAAGAAGTTTTTCTTCTTTGAGCCGATTTCGACTTGTGGGTGTTCCACCACTGCTTAAACTAAGTGCTTCATCCCAGGCAGAAGTACGGCTAAAATATCTCCACAAGTATTGACTATCGATTTTATTTACATTTAATGTGAAACAGGGAAACTCATTTGAGACATAGCAACCATCATTTTTCTCTGTTGCAATAGCAAACGAGCCTTTCCAAGCAAATAGACGATTGTAAACAAAGTCACCTTTCTCAACTTTATATAATAATTTAGCCTGAATTTGTGAACCACTTTTAATCTCTTTCGTATACAAACCTTCAGCGTACCAGTGAGCGCCTAAAAGATTGTATTTTACCTGTGGTTCAACAATTTCTGGACGACTTACAGGTATTAAAATTTTACCCAGAGGCACTAGAGGATAAACTAGACTCATATCGGTGATTGCTTCAATCGAATTATTGTAGGGGCAACTCATGAATTGCCCCTACCTAAAATACTTTGAATCTCCTCCATAATTTCAGCCACCCGCCTATCTTTCTTCAAAATATCAGCAACTAACTGCTCAGGTGGTAAATGCTCAAAATCTTGCTGACTATTTGGGTTTTTTCGGTCAAGATTATAAATTGCCCAGTAAATAGCGTCCCCTTTAGCCTTCTCATCTTTAGCAATCTCGCGCTGACTTTGCTCCTCAGTTTGAGCCTGTTTCACTTCATTCCTAATTAACTGAATCTGACTATTAATCTGTGCAACTTCTTTCGGTGGCGAAAAGTCCAAAATTGAATTTTGTAAACCTTGGATTTTCTCAGCTAATTCCTTAAATGTCTTTGCAAGCTGATTAGCAGTTTCCTCAGCTTTCTTACCAGCATCCCAATAAGGCGTTGCATCTTTTATCGCCTGATTATAAGCTTCCCTAAAGTTATATTTATAAGCTTGTCCATTTTCTTCTCGGTTCTTCCACCATGCCACACATTCAGAAAAGTCTTCATCCTGTATCGGCTTCGTTTTGGTGTAAGTTTTCCGTCCTTCTGGCAAAGGTAACTCATAGTACCAAATCTCATGCGTTTGTCCAGAACGGTCAAAAAATAAGATGTTTGTAGGAATTTTGGTATATCCCACATTCCGCACTTCATTTTGTAGCACATATACTAGTACTAATAGATACAATTTCAATTAAATATAATCACGTAAATTAGTGAGTAATTAATATAGACAGTATGACAAACATTACTAACTGTTTGAAATCCTCATGG
>NZ_JBHFLM010000156.1:0-12910 GCF_041928655.1 Pelatocladus sp. BLCC-F211
CCAAAACTGACGACAATTAGCGTGTTAATCTTTCCCAAACCGTACTACATCGCTTCTAAGTCTTGCTATTGTCTGCTTCTAGCTCTTTTTCTCTCCCGACAATTACCCTGTTAACGACGACAACTATCGTGTTAATCGACACCAGCTCATCACATTTTTCCTCTTTCTACATGAAGTCGCTGGTAGCTTATCACTGTTTATTTTATTTACTCACACCTGTTAAAAATTCCTAATCCTTTTTCTTTCACAGAGATCATTAAAGCGATCGCACTCACATTTTATTCTTTACAGACCCTCAAAGCGATCGCGCTCACATTTTATTATTTGCAGATCCTTCAAGCGATCGCTTTTCTACTCCATTTTCCACTTTTTGATCACTTTTATCTTAAATCTAACTAGTTGTTGCTACTTAAGTTTTGTTAACTTTTTACGGTCTTAATTACCCTCAAACCCTTGCCATGCATCTATCCTACCTCTTCACCCTTTTGTTAAGAAAGATGTGACTAATGCATAGGAGTTATTAATTATTCTGATACTTTTAAGTTGAGAGGAGAAAGAAAAATTTTATAGGAATGGACTTCTACCATCTTCCCAAACGTGGCAATAGAACTCCACATAACCGTTTAAATTCTGGTGGTGGCAGGTATTTTACCTGTTCGTAGCTCATTGCTCTTTGTTTTTTGACCTGTATTTTTCATGCTTACACTATTCATGCAAGAGGTCTATTGTACCTTCGCTTCAAAAACGCTCAAACTTATATACAGCAAAGTTTTTCAGATCCAGGGTGCAGGTTTTTACTTGTATTTCGGCTCAACACCTTGTTTAGTAACAGCATTTTATGCTACTGTTTCAATGGCTAGGGTTTCTTGACGCCCACAAATAATTTCATATCAGACCAAAATTAATTACAAAGCTTATTAAGTACAAAAATATCTGTCAAATGAATACTGGTGTGTACATACAAGGTATAAACTTTTGATAGATTACTTAGACTAAAAGCTAAACCAATTGAGGAACACATTCAAGATAATAAGCAGGAAGAGCCTGTAAATGTAACGTAGTAGTCTTTCTCTTTGTGTTTTTTATGCTCTAAAGGATTTGGTTGCTTGAATTTTAAGTTATGGTGGCTGCAGCTTAACCCGACCAAGAGCCAGATGCAGCATTCCCGCCAACCTTGCTATGTCAACGAGAGGTAATTTATTATGGCACAAATTAAAAGGGAATGGGCAACCCCATACCTGAAAGTTGGGGATTTAAACAAGGACGTATTGAAAAATTGCGGCAAGTCGCCTCGCTTCAAATATTTCTTCTTCTCGATTATTTCTATTTCTGTCACCCGGACACAATCAGCCATCTAAATGTTATGAATCAAATATTGTTCTATGGGGTTGTGAAGTATATCGCATCCTTTTTGCCCAATTTATAGGTAAAAGCACAATATGACTGATTGCGATACCTTAGTGGATCTTTTGCGGTTCAGAGCACAACAACAACCTAACAAATGTGCCTACACCTTCTTGGTCAATGGTGAGACAGAGATAGTTCACCTAACATATAAAGAATTGGATCAACAGGCTAGAACTATAGCTGCTTTTCTGCAAAAGCTAGAGCTTAAACAGGAGCGAGCAGTGTTGCTTTATCTACCTGGGTTGGAATACATTGCAGCCTTTTTTGGGTGCTTATATGCCGGAGTTGTGGCTGTACCTGCCTATCCACCTCGACCTAACCGTTCTATGTCTCGCCTTCAAGCGATCACAGTAGATGCCCAGGCAGCAGTTGCGCTCACCACTACATCCTTGTTAACAAATATTGAAAGTCAGTTTGCTCAGAATGCAGAGAGGACTGCCTTACGCTGGCTAGCCACGGATAGTATTGCCAGCGGCTTGGCAGAGGCATGGCAGGAACCAGAAGTGAGCAGAGATACCCTGGCTTTTCTCCAGTACACATCAGGTACTACGGGGATGCCGAAGGGAGTGATGGTCAGTCACGGCAATCTACTGCACAATTTGGCTCTGATACATAAGTGTTTCGAGCATAAGCCTGACAGCCAGGGTGTAATCTGGTTGCCGCCGTACCACGATATGGGGTTAATTGGTGGAATACTACAGCCTCTCTATGGTGCTTTCCCGGTCACGCTGATGTCACCGACAGCCTTTGTCAAGAAGCCTTTCCGCTGGCTACAGGCGATTTCCCGCTACAAGGCTACTACCAGCGGCGGACCTGATTTTGCTTATGACCTCGCCTGTCGTCAAATTACTCCTGGACAGCGGGCTACTCTTGACCTGAGTAGCTGGGATGTCGCTTTCACAGGAGCTGAACCCGTCCGAGTCCAGACGCTGGAGCGTTTTGCCGCTACTTTTGAACCTTGTGGCTTCCGCCGAGAGGCATTTTACCCCTGCTACGGAATGGCTGAGGCAACTTTAATTGTGTCTGGAGGTTTGAAAACTGAACCGCCCATACTTTGCCAAGTCAAGGGGACAGAACTGGAGCAGAACCGGGTAGTGGCTGCTACTGATAAGCAGGAGAGCAATCGAGTGATAGTGGGCTGTGGTAGAACCTGGTTAGACCAGAAAATCGCCATCGTCGATCCCGAATCCTTATCCCTTTGCCCTCCTGGACAAGTGGGAGAGATTTGGGTATCAGGTCTGAGTGTAGCTCAGGGCTATTGGAATCGACCGGAGCAGACAGAACAGATTTTCCATGCCTACCCAGCGGATACAGGAGAGAGACAGTTTCTGCGTACGGGAGACTTAGGATTTTTACAAAATGGTGAGCTATTCGTCACTGGTCGCCTTAAAGATCTAATTATCATCCTAGGTCGTAACCATTATCCCCAGGATATTGAGCAAACAATAGAACAGTGTCATCCAGCACTGCGTCTAGGTTGTGGAGCAGCCTTTTCAATCGAAATAGCCAATCAGGAAAGGTTAGTGATTGCCCAAGAGGTAGAGCGAAATTACCTCCGGAACCTAAACGCTGATGAGGTGTTTAAGGCGATTCTTCGAGCAATCTCAGAACAGCACGATCTACAAGTTTATGCGATCTTGCTGCTCAAGACTGGAAGCCTTCCCAAGACTTCCAGCGGCAAAATTCAACGCAGTGCTTGTCGATCTGGATTTCTAGCTGGAAGCCTGGATGTGGTGATGGATTGGAGTGTGAATCCTCAACACAAAACCAAATTCCAATGTCTGAACGCGGAAGTAGAATCCCTGTTGCAACAACTACAAAAAGAACCGCAGCAAGGAGACTTATCAGGAAGTAGCAATTATAACGCTGTTACTAGCCCACACGAACTTTAAGTTGTCGGCATCATGACAGAGCTAGCCCACAAAAAGCTGTATGGAAGATAACAAGCGAAATAGCAGATGAATTGAATAAATTGGAGATTTTTACATTGTCTACGCAAACAGAAATAGCAGTTTCCTACGATGTTTCAAATGATTTTTTCCGGTTATGGCTAGACAAACGCATGATCTACACATGTGCTTTGTTTGAAGGAACTGATGATTTGGAGACTGCTCAGTTTAACAAGCTCAAATGGTTTTACGAAGCGGTAAAAGCCACCCCAGACAAGCGGCTGCTGGATATTGGTTGTGGTTGGGGGGGTACATTAAAGTTCTTTTCACAGGAAATGGGAGTTAAAGATGTAACGGGTATTACTCTCTCGCGTGCTCAATTATCTGAAATTCAAGCTAAACCGATTCCAGGTTTGTCTGTTGAATGTGTGTCATATAAGGATTATCAGCCCAAAAGAAAGTTTGATGGAGTGGTCAGCATTGGCATGTTTGAGCATGTTGCTACACCAGAACAAGCACGTACTGGTGAACATATCTCGATTTATCGAGACTACTTCCGCCGTACTTGGGAATGGACAAACCCTGGTTCTTGGTTCGCTCTCCAAAGTGTCATTAGCTTGAAGGCACCGAGAGAGCGACACGATGTACGGGAAATTAGTTGGGTGACATCCACAATTTTTCCTGGAGCAATCACACCACGTTTGGAAGCAATTGTGGCTTCCGTTAACCCTTACTGGGAAGTCATGGAAGTTAAAACTCGGCGAGAACACTACGCCAAAACTACGGCAGAGTGGTTACGACGCCTCAGGAATAATGAGGCGGTTATTCGGGAACACTGGGGAGATGCGAAATATGAAGAGTATCAACGGTATTTGAGCGTCTGTGTACGGGCATTTGAGAAAGGCTACCAATCTCTGGTGCAGATTGCCTTGCGCCGAGTTGACTGATACTGAAGTTTACCAGAATTTTCTTAAAAGCAGTAAAAACAATGACAAACAATGAAATTTTAGCCCTGCTCAAGGAAGCTTTCGAGTTTGCGGCTCCGGAACAGATGCAGGTAATGGAAGCATTGACAATGGAAAGCACACTCGATGAGTTTGGTGTCAGTTCAATTGTTGCTTTAGAGATGGCAGGATATATCGAAGAGAAGCTAGAAATTCAATTTCCAGATGATGAACTGGCTCAGATTGGCACTATTAAAGGCTTTGTTAATTTGATTCGCGAACACGCGAAAGCCTTGGCATAAAAACTATCAAGGAGATCAAAATGGGAGCTTCATTGACACATCGAGAAAAGATGTACCGTGCTTATATGGAATTCTTTGATGTTGCAGAGCGCAAGCGACGTTGGCATCCCTTGAACGACATTCCCTGGGAGAAGCTCGATCCCTCAAGGAATACAGAAGAGAAAGCCATCTGTGCCGAGACATTTTGTGGAGTCGAGTTGTACGTTCCAGACTATACAGCAAATGGCTTTAACCTAACACGCCCAATTTTTGGACATGCTTGGTTCCAAGCAAACTGGGGTTATGAGGAGTCAAAGCACGGACTGACCTTTCGTGAGTACCTCATTCGCTCAGGTCTACGTACAGAAGAACAATACACAGAGTTTGAACAGCAAATTTTTGCGAAAGTCTGGAACCTGCCGTTTCATACGCGGCGACAGATGACCTGTTATGGGGCACTGCAAGAGTCAGCAACATTTCTCATCTATCGTACTCAGTTAGAGAAAGCACGGCAAGAGAACGACGAAGTACTAGAGAAAATATACTTCTATGTCAGCCGGGATGAAGCAGCGCATATGGGTTTCTATATCAAAGTTCTTCAATTTGAGATGGAAGAGGATCGAGAAGGAACCTTAGCTGACTTAGCGCATGTCGTTTATCACTTTCAAATGCCAGGAGTTGGATTAATTCCAGAGTATGATCGGCGTCTTGGGATTGATGGCGTGGGAATCAGCTCCCAGCAATTTCTTCAGCGAGGCATTTTTCCACTGCTCAAAGCAGTAGGAACGAACCGTCAAGATCTAGTTCGGTTACTACACAAGAAGAAAGCTGAGCCGCCTAAAGTGAATCTCTCCTTGGAGAAGGTAGCAATGGCTGTAGTGGGCTAAGTTCCTGAATAGTAAGTAATCGCGCGGATGTTCTTCCTTGAATGTTCGCGCAGAGTTACCCAACAAGGCATTGAAGTTAGTTTTTATTGCGTAAGGAGTTGATTATAGTAATGCAGGCAATCAAAAGACCTTCAATCCCAGCAGAATGGTACCGACCCTCACTTCTGGGTACCACAATATTTATTGTCTACGCTGTAGCCTTGTTCCTTGTGCCAGCATCTTTATGCAGAATAGTGGCAACATCCGTTGACTCTGTGATACTCAAAATTATGCTGCTCATCCCTTTAACAATTATTGCTGGATACGGCGTTCTCCTTGTGGGAATTATAGGTCATGAAGGCTTTCACCTGTCGCTGCACAGTAATAAGTTGGTGAGTGGAATATTGGGACTTTTCTTTGCATCTGCGGTAGTGACATATTTCGACATGGGGGCCATGATGAGGCACTGGAGTCACCACCGTTTTACGAATCAGCCTTCAGATCCCGACATTCAACTACTCGCACCTTTAAAAACATGGTGGCAGCGGCTATTGTTTGCTCGTTTGCTTCTCAATTTTCATCATTTCAAGACAACCCTGAACACAGCATTAGGTCGTCCTTGTCCATTTCCTTACATAATGCCCTTTCAACTGGCCACAGTTAGTAAGCTTTGTTGGCTTAACTTTGCCTTTGCTTTATTTTGGATTAGTCTTTATGTGGGAGTAACTTTGTACGCTCCACTCACAGGCTTATTTTGCATTGCCCTGCCTATGATCGGTTTGTTATTTGTATCAGGATGCCAGTCCTATATTGATCATGCTGGCGCGAATGATGACATATTTCATAATTCTTGGAGTCGGACTTCTCCAATGATGACAGCTTTGTATTTTGGTACTAATTATCATTTAGAGCATCATCTCTATCCTGGGGTTCCTTGTTATCGCTTGCCTAAAATTCATAAATTACTAAAGGAAAGCGGATTTTATGAACAAGTCAAGCCAACGATTGAGCCATCTTTTTTCGGCGCGTACAGCAGGCTTGCTTCTGACTTTAACGTAGGCAAGAAAGATAGCAGTTTCGATCCCTTTGAAGTAGCTACCGAATCATCCGCTACACCTTGTGAGAGAACAACTATTATTGACACAGCGTCCCACAATTACTCCCTCAAAAAATGAAACTAGACATGTTTACATCTGAGTTACTCAGCGTACTGCTGTGGCTGGCCTTTGGAAAGTTTCTGATTGTTGGCATATTGATGCTGATCAAAAACTTGCCCTCGATCCAAAAACTTCGTGTCTATGATATTGAAGTGCCCCAAGAGCAGACAGTTAGGGAACTGAAAGCTGCGTGGGTTGTACTCACTGATGCGATGGTTCTTGCCATCCTAGTATGGTTGGGTCTGATCAAGCTCTCGCCAGAATCTTTTGGAAATATCCTCCTGACCTTTTTAGTTTTCTTTATCTGGGTTGAAGTGTGGTTCTATTGGACTCACCGCTGGATGCATCAGAATGATTTTATGTGGAAAATCCACGAGCATCACCATTTGTCCCTCATTAACCAACCCCTGACAGCCATCTCGTTTTCTTTTATCGAAAAATTTGTGTTCTATACCTGTGGGTGGTTCTTATTACCGACTTTACTATCGTGGTATATCCCTATATCCGCCTATGGTATTGCCGCCTACTTCACCTGTTACTACATCGCCAGCCCAATTGCTCATTCCAATATGGAATTCCTGTATTCTTTACTCAAGTATCTACCATTTGGGATGAGCAATCTTTCTTCAAGTGCTACAAGTCATGGAATTCATCATGCACGCTGCGATGTAAACTTCGGCCTGATCACTTCCGTCCTGGATTGTATTTTTGGGACTTATGCACAGGACACTGAAAAAGTTAAGAAAAGATTGTACCTAGGTCAAAACCTGACAAGTCTGCAAGAGATATTGGAATGATTGATCCCTGCTTTCCCTGTCTCATTCTTAGCAGACCGTAGAGAATTATTAGCGAATATTTACTGAATTTTCAGACCTTATGAGCGCACAGAAATTTAATAATTTTTCTGAATTTTACCTCTTTTATCTGTCACAACATACCAATCGCACATGTAGACGGTTGCACATCATCGGACTGCTCCTGAGCCTGACAGTCTTAATCGTAGTGGTGGCTACTGCTCAATGGGCATATCTACCAATTCCACTGCTGATTGGGTATGGGTTCGCCTGGATTGGGCATTTCTTTTTTGAAAAGAACAAGCCAGCCACCTTCACCTACCCACTTTTGAGTTTTTTAGGCGATTTCAAGATGGTCAAAGATATTTTGACTCGGAAAGTAAAGTTCTAAAACACTAAAACCACAGAAGACCTACAATCAGCTGATACTACCAACGGCTAAAAACTTAGCTTTTGAAAACAGGTTTTGGGCTTGATTATTTAACAAGGTTTTAGACGCTCGGAAAAAGTTTAAATCTTCACCGTGTGCAGTATGCAGTAGCTCGACATATGCTAGACTCTCAACCATCAAATTCTAAATTGGCAACTCAACGTTATAGACGAATAGCACGCTCAATAAGTGCAAACGAAGAATTTTCAGAGTTTTCGATGAATTAACTCCCTCACCCCTGATATTTAAATGAGGAGAAAACTGAATGAACACTTACGCTAAATGGTTTAGTCGCGTTACCTGGCTTGGCATTATCGCTAACATGTTTTTTGTGATTTTCGGTTGTTTCTTTCCAGAGTTTCTTCTTTCATTACTTCAGATGCACATTCCCTCACCAATTATTTGGGTTCGCATATCTGCTATGTTGTTATTCATTATTAGCGTTTTTTATATCCCTGGTGCAATCGAGCCCTACCGCTACATTGCAACTGCCTGGATTTCTGTTTTTCCTTCTCGCATATTTGGTTTAACGTTTTTTAGCTGTGCAGTTTTATTTTTTCAACAAGATAAGGGATTTTTATCAATCGTGGTGATGGACTTGTTCTTTGGCGTTGTTGAAGCCATTCTCCTAACATTAGCTGTCCGAACAAAAGATGTGATGAGCATTAAAATTGATGCTGTTGGCAAAATATGTGATGAGCATTAAAATTGATGCTGTTGGCAAAATATGATTTAATACTTTAAACCCTAATTTTTTTGTTGGTTGGATTAAGTCAAGGAAATGCAACATCCTCTAAAATAATAGGTTTAGCAAATATTCTAATGTTAAGAAATTATTCGCTAACAGTATCCAAAAGTTGAACCATCGGTAGAGTATATCGATACGTTCAAGGAATAAAATCAGTGCATGATAAGCAAAATAAAATTCCGGCTTTTTTATATTTAAACCAAGGTTTTTGTATTTTCTCATAAGTAAAAGGAGAATAAATTTATGTCAACACTAACTACTACTTCAGCAGACGGAAACAAAGCTAACTACCGTCGCTTTATTGAGGAGATTTGGAACCGAGGGAACTTCGACCTAATTGACTTGTTGATTACTGATGATTACATTGCTCACGATCCTGCTTCCCCCAATATTGGGCGAGGCTTGGAAAGCCTGATACAACGTGCTAACCCTTACCGCAAGGCGTTTCCCGATCTCCATATCACAATCGAGGAGATAATCGCTGAGGATGATAAAGTGGTAACACGCTGGTCATCAAGTGGCACACACCAGGGTGACTTTCACGGCATTCCTCCCTCAGGCAAGTTAGTTACCTCTTCAGGTATCAACATTTCGCGCTTTGCCAAGGGTAAGATTGTGGAAGAATGGACAAACTGGGACATTATGGGATTGATAAAACAGCTAGGTGGAATTTCGCAATAGGCAAGCACCTGAGTAATCGTGGCAAAGCTAGTTCCAAAAGACTTGCTTCACTCGGATTACGCCTAACACGAGTTGCGCCGGAGTGAGGCAAGCTGTTATATCAATTGTTTCAAAGACTGTACACCCGCTCACTGAATTCTTTTTTAAGCTGCTTGTCGGCTACAATCATAAGAGACTTTGGATATACGAGCCATTTTCCGTTAAGCTTTATGACAAAATGAAACATGTCAACTACAATGAACTTAACTGCGCCCACTCAAACAATTGAGTCAACACACCCTACTGTAGTGGACTTCGCGCATCAGCATTCTGGAGGAGTTGGTTCAGACATCGAGCAAGCTGTCAGGTTGTATTATGCGGTTCGAGACGTTATCCGCTATAACCCGTACCGAATTGATCTGACAATAGCAGGGATAAAAGCAAGCACTACTCTGCTAAACAAGCGCGGATGGTGTGTATCCAAAGCTATACTATTAGCCGC
This sequence comes from Pelatocladus sp. BLCC-F211, assembly GCF_041928655.1. Taxonomy (NCBI): domain Bacteria; kingdom Bacillati; phylum Cyanobacteriota; class Cyanophyceae; order Nostocales; family Hapalosiphonaceae; genus Pelatocladus; species Pelatocladus sp. BLCC-F211. Next base: position 9,679 of record NZ_JBHFLM010000156.1, read on the forward strand.
CTGCTGCCGATCCATTGGTATTTCAGCTAGGCTCGGATTCGCTGATGTACGGAATCATCTATCAACAGCCAAATTACGAGAGAAAATGGGCACTGATATATTCTATTGGCACGGATATACTGAGATACTACTTGCTGGAAAATGGGTGAAGGCAACTCCAGCCTTCAACATTAAGTTGTGTGAGAGATTTCGTCTATTGCCTTTAGAGTTCGACGGGCAGAACGATTCGCTTTATCATTCGTACGATACGGAAGGACATCGGCACATGGAGTATGTGGAATACCGAGGGGTATATTCAGATCTACCCTTGAACGATATCATCCAAACATATCAGGAGAAATACGATGCTACAAATGAGAAGTCAGAGTTAAACGTGGAGAACTTTGACGAAGATGTTGAACTTGAAAACCAGGGATGAGTAACACTGAAAAATCTCAATGAAATTGTGTTTTAAATTTCGATGTCTATAGCAAGCTCACTTGTGACTTTAACGTAGGCAAGAAAGATAGCAGTTTCGATATCGGCAATTTTTAGTATAGGCAATTTCTAGCTTGATGAAGTAAGTATTTATGCCGTTCCAAAGATTTCAAGAGGAAACTCTTACTATAGTTGCAGCTGATGGTCGCAAGTTATCTGCCAGGTGGTGGGCTGGAATAAATGCCTCAAAATACAGTGTAGTCTTCATTCCAGCTTTAGCCGCTCCCCAAGGATATCTCCGGTGGTTTGCGGCATATCTTGCGGCACAGGGGTGGGGAGTACTGACGTTTGATTATCGTGGCATAGGTGCGTCGAAAGATGCTCAGTTCGACTTCACTGTTACCCTAGATGATTGGGTCAATCTCGACATTACAGCCTCTGTTGCTGAAGTCAGGCGACGAACCGGAACACAATTTTTAGGAGTGATCGCTCACAGTGTCGGGGGTCAGCTATTGGGGCAGAGCCCAGTTCGCGAATATATTGATGGTGCATTACTTATATCTGCACAACGGGGTGTACCCAAGCTGTTTCAAGGGATGGCACGTATGCGAACCCACTATGCTTACATGGTTTTTCCACTTCTAATTCGGATTTTTGGTTATTTACCCGTTACAAAATATACATTGCCGCAAGCGTGTCCCAACCAAGTGCTGCTGCAATGGATAAGGTGGGGACGGATTGGTGTATTTACAGATGTTAATGGTGAGAATGTTGAACCTAGATTCGCTGATTATAAGAGTCCCTTGATTACGATTACAATTTCGGATGATGACTATGCGCCTGGTGCTGCCGTTGAAGCCTTAGCGCGTCTTTATGTAAAAGCAACTGTACGTCATGAGATCATTAGTCCTCAGAATTATGGGCTGGAAAAGATGGGACACTTTGGGTTTTTTCATCGCCGAGCGCCGCAAAAGCTTTGGTCTCAAGTGGAAGGATGGTTAAAACAGCTCGTTCTGGAAGCAGATTTGACCAAATCTTAATCGTCCTGGTTAAGTCTAAATCAAGATAGTTACCTATCAAATCGATGACTGAATGAGTAAAGTTGTTGTTCAACAAAATAAATCTTTTTGTTGCCAAGCGTCTTTCATCAGATTGAAGAACTAATGATATTGCAGCAACCATTTATCTTTTCCTTAACTGTGCAATTTGAAGATGTAGATGCTAATGGAGTTGTCCATCATCCTAATTACTTAAAATACCTAGAAAGAGCGCGTTCCTATGGCATGAAAAAATCTGGCTATAGCTTGGAAAAACTCTTATCTTCTGGCTCGGCGTTAGCTATCTCAGAAATTCACGCTAACTATTTACGTCCAGCCCTACTTGAACAGGAATTATTTGTGATTAGCCAGGTAAGTGATATAGGAAAAAGCAGTTTGAAAATTTACCAATCTATAACTTTGCAGTTACCTACAAACGAAGCTATGGAGATGGCTAAAGATAGGATTTTTTCTTTGCCGGAAACTATATTTTCGGCTCAACTCAGGCTCGTATGTGTCAATTTAAAATCTGTCAGAGCTAAATCGTTACCGCCAGAACTAAAACAAGCAATCAAGACGTTTAATCACTCATATCAATAAGTAAACGGCTTATGCCAGTATTGGGTGAATTAACCTTGGAGTTACAGCGTACACCCAGACGTGCTGCTCGGAGTGCGACATTAAGTGTGCGAGTGACAAAGCTATGGTTGCAACCACCAGCATCGCTTCAATCTCAGTCAACGGGGTAGTGTTACGGAAGCTGCGGCCAGGGGCAAACTAAACTGTTTAGTTTAGAGATTGAGCATTAAAATAGTACATAGGTATTATACAGGGAACTTTCCGATCACAGAGTCGTATTCTTTTTGGGCTTCTCCTATGGACAATCGTGAGTAAACTTCCAGTGATTGCCGGGACGAATGTCCAGAGTAAGGTTGAATCAGTGCATCATCAATTCCTTGCTTTTTCAGCCACGTTAGCAGGAAATGTCGCAGTCTATGAGGAGAGATGGCTCTGTTTAGTCCCGCAGCTGTTGCATACTTTTCTAAGATTTTTCTCACACCTCGGTCACTATACTTGCGTTTCCATGATGACTCAAACAGATAAGTTGCATCCTTGCGTTGCATAGAGTCCACGTGCATCGCCAAAACTTCCTTAAAACTAACAGGAAACGGAACAATTCGGTCTTTGCTCCCTTTGCCTTGATTAATGCGAATTTGGCAACGAGCAAAATCTAGATCTTCTAGACGAATGTTAATTAATTCGCTAACTCTTACTCCTGTATAAAGTAAAGTTTTTATTAGTACCATATCTTGCACATTGCGAGTGTGCCAAACAACTTCATAGTACCGTTGAATTTCTTCTTCAGTTGGTACATCAGGTAATTGTTTGGTTGATGTTTTGGGAACTGAAATTTCTAATTCATCTCGCAAATAGCGAAATACACTTTTTAAGTAAGTATAATCGGGATTTTCTGAGCGAAGATATTTGGCTAATTCATGAGCTTTTTTCTTGGCTGGAGTTCTAGGATTATTCATGCAGTCACCTCCAACGATTCATGGTCAATTCGTAAACGTTCTTCAAGGTCTAAGCAGAAAGTACCGTAGGGATTGACATGACTGTAAAATAAAGGTGTTAAAGCAGGGTAAGAGCATCTCAATTAGGCTTGACATAAGGAATTAGAAGAATCTAATGTAGAGTCAAGAAAACAACAACTGAGAACCCGAAGCATATAATTGTTATCCATAGCAGTGCGTTTCATTTTTTGACGGAGACTACGT
>NZ_JBHFLM010000157.1:0-50740 GCF_041928655.1 Pelatocladus sp. BLCC-F211
TTATCGGTTACGAGAAAAAGTGAGCTACCACGCAGTGCGTGTTTTTGCTCTCAAAGATAAACCAGAACTAGTCGAATCCTGGCTACAAACATCATTAAAAGATCATAATCTGGGACTGACACCAAACCAACTTCAGCAATTACATGAAAAATTGACCCCAACTCAGCGACAGGTTCTAGAACTACGACAAGCAGGAAATACTATAGAAGGTGTAGCACAACAGTTGAAACTCAAAACATATCAAGCAATGGGTGAATGGACTAAAGTCTACTTGATAGCTCAAACCTTGAGAAGCGAAGACTAGGGAATTCACTGCTACCCTAAATTTATATCATCTACTATAAATTTATATCGCCCACTACACTTGCAGCCATGTCTGTCGCCAAAGAAATAGAAACCCCAGAATTGGAACCACCAGAAGATGTTATTATATTTCCTCCTGGTGATTTAGACAGTGATGAACCGCCTTTGGAAACATATTTTCATTTACAGCAAATGCTGCTGTTGTTAAAATGCTTAGATTGGTGGTGGCGCGATCGCACCGATTTTTTCGCCGCCGGAAATCTTACCGTCTACTATAGCCCTCGTCAGCGCAAGTCAGAACATTTTCGTGGCCCTGATTTTTTCATGGTGCTGGGGACTGAACGCAAACCGCGTAAAAGTTGGGTGGTTTGGGAAGAAGATGGGAAATATCCAAACTTAATTATTGAACTACTCTCAACTTCAACAGCAGCAACTGATAAAGGTTTAAAAAAACAGATTTATCAAGATATCTTTCGTACACCCGAATATTTCTGGTTTGATCCGAATAATTTGGAATTTGCTGGATTTATTTTGGTTGGTGGAACTTATCAACCCATCGAATCAAATCCTCAAGGCTGGTTATGGAGTCAACAGCTAGATTTATTCTTGGGAGTCTATCAGGAAAAATTACGCTTTTTTACAGCAGCAGGTGAACTAGTTCCCACACCAGAAGAAGTTGCGGAACAGGAAATGCAACGTGCGGAACAAGAAAAACAACATGCTGAACAAGAAAAACAAAGAAGCGATCGCTTGGCAGCAAAACTGCGAGAATTAGGTGTAGATCCAGATTCTTTGTAATTTCAGATTTATAAATTTAAAATCCCCCGAAGTGGGGGGTGCAGAGAGGTAAATAGTGTTTTAGAAATTCATGACTATGGATCTTCTGGAAATACCCATTTTGGCGGTTCCATAAGTTTTTTGAGTTTTGCAGCTTCAGCAATCTCATGCATCTTGTCTAAAGAAGTTTCTTCGATAAACTTAGAAGCCTCCTCTACATAAGATTTTTCATCTTTAATATTCTCTTTGTCGCTGGCTTGGGGATTATTTGTTTTACCCTCTTCCACGCTGACCTCCTTGATCACACTAGTAATTGCTGTTAGGCAAGAATACTTGAGCTATTCTCATAAATCTTAACCTTGTGACTGCTTCTGGAAACATTGATGTAACATTTCTAAAATCATAACCGCCGTGCAGAGTCAAAACTCAGTCATTCACTACAATCAACTTATAGATTCAATCATCATTCCTGAAAAAGGCGCCGATGTCGGAAACTTTTGCCACAACTGGAACCATCGCTGCGATCGCAACTGCTATTGTTCCCCAACAAGGTAGCGTTGGAATTGTGCGCGTCTCTGGTTTAGAAGCAATACCCATTGCCAAAACTATTTTTCATGCGCCTGGGCGTCAAGTTTGGGAAAGTCACCGCATTCTCTATGGTTATATTCGTCATCCTCAAACACGACAACTAGTAGATGAAGCACTACTGCTGATCATGCAAGCTCCTCGTTCCTATACCCGTGAAGATGTTGTCGAGTTCCATTGTCACGGAGGAATTATGGCAGTACAGCAGGTGTTGCAACTATGTTTGGAAAATGGCGCTAGACTTGCACAGCCTGGAGAATTCACCTTACGGGCGTTTTTAAATGGACGCTTAGACTTAACCCAAGCCGAAAGTATAGCTGATTTAGTCGGAGCGCGATCGCCCCAAGCTGCACAAACTGCTTTGGCTGGTTTACAAGGCAAACTAGCTCAACCAATTCGGCTATTACGTGGTCAATGTTTGGATATCTTAGCGGAAATTGAAGCGCGGATTGATTTTGAGGAAGACTTAGCGCCGCTGGATTATGAAAGTATTATATCAGAAATTGACAGAATTTCCACAAAAATAACTAAGCTACTCGCAACTGCTGATCAGGGCGAACTGTTACGCACAGGTTTAAAAGTAGCGATTGTCGGGCGTCCGAATGTAGGAAAATCCAGTTTGTTGAACGCTTGGAGTAGGAGCGATCGCGCCATTGTCACTGACTTACCTGGTACAACTCGTGATGTTGTGGAATCACAATTAGTTGTCGGTGGAATTCCTGTACAGGTGTTAGATACTGCGGGTATTCGAGCCACAGAAGACCAAGTGGAAAAAATTGGGGTCGAGCGTTCTCGCAGTGCTGCCCAAGCTGCTGATTTAGTCCTGCTCACCATTGATGCTTCCGCAGGATGGACAGCAGATGATCAAGAAATTTACGCACAGGTAAAACATCGTCCTTTAATTTTAGTGATTAATAAAATTGACCTAGCATCAGCCCAAACAGTACAGTATTCCAGAGAAATTAACCAAGTTGTGAAAACAGCAGTAGCCCAAAATCAAGGAATTGAAGCTCTAGAAACAGCTATTTTAGAGCAAGTACAAGCCGGGAAAATCCAAGCTGCTGACATGGATTTGGCAATTAATCGAAGACAAGCCGCCGCACTCGTTAAAGCCAAAACATCTTTAGAACAAGTGCAAGCAACGATCGCTCAACAATTACCTCTCGATTTTTGGACAATTGATCTACGCGGAGCAATTCATGCTTTAGGGGAAATTACAGGAGAAGAGGTAACAGAATCTGTCTTGGATAGGATTTTTAGTCGGTTTTGTATTGGTAAATAATAAATTGACCATTGGTCATTTATTATTTGTCATTTGTCATTTAAATAATTTTAAATTTAGTTTTTATCAAGTCTGATCATGGTCTAAGTTCAAGTCAAACTTTTTCAATACTTCACATATATATTCAATTTCCTCATCTTTCAAATCGGGATAGCTGGGAAGATTTATACCACGCCGACCAATATCCTCAGCAACCCTATGGCGTTCATATCTCTGAGAATACATCGGCATAGTATGAACTGGGTAAAAAACTGGTCGAGTTTCAATACCTGCTTCGGCTAAATATTCTCTCAATTTGTCACGTTGATTTGCTTCAGGAATGAGAATAGAAACCATCCAGTATGAATGAAAAACATTACCAATTTCAGGATGAACTTTTAATTTTGTATCTTTTAAGCATTTATTGTATAGTTCAGCAATATGGCGCTTTTTTGGCAAAATTTCATTAATTTTTTCTATTTGAGCTAAACCTATCGCTGCACAAATATTAGTCATACGGTAATTGTAACCAACTACATCATGCCAATACTCTCGATACTTAGCTAAACCTTGTCTGTTGAAATGAAGTGCAAGTTCAAAGATACTTTGATCGTTGGTGATCAACATTCCTCCTTCACCAGTTGTGATAGTTTTGTTTCCATAGAAACTAAAAGTAGCTACATCACCAAAAGTACCTACATGCTGATTTTTATATTTAGAACCTATAGCTTCAGCACAATCTTCAATCAGAAATAGTTTATATTCATCAGCTACTTCTTTAATAACTGACATTTCACAAGGATGACCGTATAGATGTACAACTAAAATAGCTTTAGTTCTATTTGTTATATTTCTACGAATTTCTTGAGGATTTATTTGCCATGTATCAGAAAGAGAATCAACAAATATAGGAGTAGCACCTGTATAAGCAATAGCATTCACTGAAGCAATATAAGTTAGTGTTGGAACAATTACCTCATCCCCACAACCTATACCAACTGCTAATAAGGCTAGATGTAAAGCCATTGTCCCATTACATACTCCTGTAGCATGTTTTACATTAACATATTTTGCAAATTCCCTCTCGAATAAAGATACATATTTTCCTTTAGAAGAAATCCAATTAGAATCAAGACAATCGTTTACATATTTTTTTTCATTGCCAAATAGACTTGGTTGATAAATAGGAATTTTATACATTTTTGAGCAAGCCTTTTGTTAGTAATACTTGCGTTCAAGTATTCTCAGACAAAGATTAAAAAATCTTTATGCAAAACTCATATCTAATATGAAAAATAACTAATTAAACCTCTATGTCTATTCTTATTTGTTATAGAGTTGCCTATCTTTACAAGTAAGTTCAGTAATTAAATAGAACTGCTATACATTTACATGGATTTATTTCGTTAAATTGGACTGTTTCATATCTTATCTTGAAGAGATACTGATTTTCAACTCATATGCAACTTCAATGCAACTTCAATCCAATTAATATCTAAAATAGTCAAAATATATTTGTTTTGTCATTAATCCACAATACTAGTCCTAATAGCACTACCTAAGTCAATATTATTTACTCTATTTGGGACTTATACCAATTCTATATGAAGACGCATACAAAGACCCCACCCCGGCTTCGCCACTCCTCCCCGCTTGCGGGGAGGGGTAAAATTCTATGCAGCTTCACGAAGAATTGGTATTATTGCTGTATTTTATAAAGAATTCTCTACTATGACATTTGGAAAGATGTAATATGAATTACAAAATTAAAAATGTTGCATATGAGTTGAATTTAAATATCTCATTAGCATAATATGTGTATCAATTCAAAGAGCCAATATGATCATGTTTAATAGTGAGATTTAAAAATATCTCTGTCTATAAAATACGCAAATAATAAAAATCGATTTTGCTATAGGAATCCGATCTGATGTAAAAAAAGCTGGCTATAAGCTTGCTATACAAAGTTTTCTTTCTCGGTGTACTTACAAGATGCAAATTTGATTTCTATATCTTTTTATAAAAATTAATCTTGAAGTACTGAATGAAAGTATTTGTAATGACAAATTTAGCAGGAAATATAGTTTTTATGAAACAGCAACTTCTTCTAACAAAGCAACCTCGTCAGATAAAGCGGCCTCTTCGCATTGCACTGATTACAGGAGCGTATGCGCCATTCTTAACAGGAGTTTCAGTTGCTGTACACCAACGGGCGCATTGGTTACTAAAACAGGGGCATGAAGTCTTTCTTATTCACCCAGAAATTAACGAGCAGTATCCTAAAGAGATTAGTTGTCGTCCGATGCCAGGACTAACAGAGCTACAGTCTTTTCCTAATTTTTGCTCCTATGCATATCCAACAGAACCGCTAATTTTATACAAGACTCTTCCTCAACCACTGAACTACCGCCATTGGAATGATTCCAAATTATTGGAAGGCTTTCAACCTGATATCGTGGTTGTTGAAGAAGCACCCCATATAAGGGGGTATTATTCACTTTTCTTGCAAGGTTACGGTCGGCCGATAGGAGTTGAATATGCAAATAAAAGAGGTATTCCAATCATATCTATCTTTCATACTGATATCATTGCTTACATTCGATATTACTTAGGTAACTTCTTCTTCAATTTACTACGTCCTATTATTCCCACTCTAGTCAAGCAGTTCAGTAAGGCTTATGACCTAAATTTATTTCCTTCTCAACAACAGCTTGCTAAATATAAAAGCTTAAAATGTCAGCGCAGTGAGTACTTACCTTATCAAGGAGTCGATTGCGAAAAATTTCACCCCCTCAATCTCTGTTATAACCCAATTCCTAACGATCACCGACCAACTCTCCTGTTTGTCGGACGTCTTGCTCCAGAAAAGAACGTCATTCAACTGCTAAACATATTTTCATTCATTGCCGCCAAAATTCCTGATGTTCATCTAGTCATTGTTGGTAAGGGTTCCCAATACAAGGAGATCCGCCGCGACGCCGAAAGGTTTAAATCCAGTGTTACTGTTTGGGGTGAATCCTACGGAACAGAACTTTTGGGTTGGTTTGCTCGAGCAGATGTATTTGTTAACCCCTCCATTACTGAAAATTTCTGTACAACAAATAGTGAAGCATTAGCTTCTGGAACACCTGTTGTAGCCGCCCGTGCAGGAGGAAATGTAGAACAGGTAATTCCCGGTCAAAATGGTTTTTTAGCAAAACCTAATAACCCAAAAGACTTTGCAGAAAAGGTAATTACAATTCTAGAAAATCCTGACCTCAAACAAGAAATGTCTCAACAGGCTCGTCTATCTGTAATTAATTTTGATTGGTCAGTATGTATGCAAAAATTTGAGAACAAACTTTATGAACTTGTTCAAATAGCAAAGCTAAAGCAGAGATAACTCTAAATCTAAAAGTAAGGATACGACGTACTGAAGAGAGCATCCTAAATGTTTAAATAAAGAGCAGATCCAAATCTGTTGCTCTACAAAACCCAATATCGTTTGCTCTGAAATTTAAATCCTTTGGCAGTTAAGGATAAGCAATGAACCTTTTCCGCCTTCTGTTACGCACTTCCGCTCTTCTCCTTAGCCTAGCCGTGTTGGCTGGTATTCTTAGTGGCGGTTGTGCTGCTGGTCTGATTGCCCTAATTAATGCCACATTGAATCAGAATCAACCATCAACTAATACCTTAGTTTGGAGCTTTGCTGCTCTGTGTCTAGTACGACTAATTGCTAATTTAGCTTCTCAAGTTTTACTCATTAATCTTTCAGAAAAAGCCATTTTCGACCTGCGGATGTTGTTAAGCCGCCGTATACTAGCTTCTCCCTTACGTCAGTTAGAACAAATTGGTGCTTATCGTCTTTTAGCTACCCTGACTGAAGATATTGGAACAATTTCTAGCACAGTTTTAATTATTCCTTTCTTCTGTATCAATATCGCCGTTGTAATTGCCTGCCTAATTTACCTCGGTTGGCTGTCTACTACTGTATTCATTATCGGTTTTTGCTTCCTGTTGGTGGGAATATTCAGCTATTTACTACCAATGATCAAAGCCATGTCCTTACTGAAATTGGCTCGCGAGCAGGAAGATAGGTTATTTAAGCATTTCTGCGCCATAACTCAAGGTACAAAGGAACTCAAGCTGCATCGTGAGCGACGGCTATCATTTCTCAGAGAAGACCTTCGTACTACTGCTCTATCATCCCGCCATCATAATATTGTCGGAATGAGTGTTTTTGCAGCTACTGGTAGTTGGGGACAAATTCTTTTTTTTGTTGCTATCGGTTTGTTGTTATTCACTCTACCTTCTATCACAAAAATTCCTCCCACAATCCTATCTGCTTATGCCCTGACTATCATCTATGTGATGTCACCTTTGGAACACATCATGGGTATGTTGCCCAATATAATTAGAGTCTTAGTGGCATTAAAAAAAGTTGAATCTCTGGGTCTTTCATTGCCTAACTACTCAAACGAAACTCATTCTGAACAAGGGCTTTATTCAGAAAATTTTTGGCAGTATTTAGAACTAGTGAACGTCACTCATACTTATTATCAGGAGCGAGAGGAAACAAACTTTATTCTTGGCCCTATTAACTTGAAATTACATCCAGGAGAATTAATTTTTCTCGTAGGAGGTAACGGTAGTGGTAAGTCTACCTTTGCTAAACTAATTTCTGGTCTTTATATCCCTGAAACTGGAGAAATTCATCTAGATGGGAAGCTCATCGATAATCACAATAGAGAATGGTATCGTCAGCAATTCTCAGTAGTATTTTCTGATTTCTATATTTTTGAGCGTTTACTAGGTTTAGAAAGTAACAACCTAGATGCTCAAGCTCAAAACTATCTTGTCCAACTACAACTTGACCATAAAGTTAAGGTCAAGGATGGCGTCCTTTCTACAACAAATCTTTCTCAGGGACAGCGTAAGCGTCTTGCTTTACTCACTAGCTATCTAGAAGATCGTCCCATTTATATGTTTGATGAATGGGCTTCAGACCAAGATCCTGTTTTTAAAGAAATATTCTACACACAACTTCTACCAGAACTAAAAAGTAGAGGTAAAACTGTCCTCGTTATCAGCCACGATGACCGATATTTTCACATTGCAGACCGTATCGTAAAGCTGGAATACGGCAAAGTTAAATACGACAAAAATCCTAAGTTACTTAACATTTGATTCTGTGAGGAGTACCAAAAAATGCTTTTTACAAATCTCAATAAAATCGTTAAAACTGGCTTGTTAACTAATAATTTTAAAGCAAAAGTTTCATTACGTGAAAAACAAAATATAAGATTGAGATCAGACGTAGAGAGTGTTTTGTCTTGTAGAGAATGGATTAAGACTATAACTAATAATACTTTTGATAGCACAAGAATATTGGGGGTTGTTGCTGTGGCAAAAGGAGCCGAAAATTATTTACCATATACTATCCCCAAGATCATTACAAAAATCTCTGAAATTGGGGTGATTGCTGATATAGTTATTGGTCTGAATAATGGCTTTGAATGTCAGTCTGTTATTGAACGCTTTAGTTTGATTCCAAATGTTCAAGTCATTCATTTATATACTGGGGAAAAGCTTGCAAACAATATTCCAGCTAAAATTTTTGATAATGCAAAGTGTGAAGGAGAAGTTTATTCCTTAAGCAATATTGATTACCAATCTTCCCAGCACAGAATATTTGTTGTCCATCAAAAAAAGGGAGAATATACAGCAGGTAAAATCCGGGTTTTGGGAGATATTTATGCTTCTTTACTACTCAGGAGTATAGAGAATGGATGGATACCACCTGCAATTTTAGTTGCTTTTGATGCCGAATCTCAATTTTTAGTGGAGCAAAAGTATGCATTTATAGAGCCAGAATCTAATGGTCTTATGTTAATGGTAAACAAACTTAAGAATGAACCCGAAATAGATATTCTTGGTACAAGAAACAAATTTGCTGTTTACCAAAAAAGTATATTAGATGGAATGAAAGTTCTCCTGCCTAACTTTAGTGAGGAAATTCCTCCTCTTCAATTTTTTCTAGATGCTGTTCATGGTAGATACATCGGCTACCAATGGATGCCAGGAGGAGGCACACTAGGAAAGACTGATGTTCTCATTAGCTTGTTAGTGGTAATTTCTCAAAGGTATCCAGGTACAAGAAGTGAAGATTCTCACCTTACTATTTTAGCTAAACATGCGGGTTTTATAGGCAAAATATTCTTAGATGTTGTTTCCATAAACAGAACTCCTAGTCTTACCGACATGACAACTGGGGAAGAACAAACAAACGCTTGGATTGAACAAATATTTAGATGGGATAGTGGTTATCAAGGATTGAAATTATGCTATGGCGTCCATAATATTAAATTCATAGTATCTAATCAAATACCTTTATCTATTTTTGCAGAACCAATTCAATTTTTGAAAATCTTACAGGGGAGGGATAAAATAAATATAAAAACAGTATTTAAAAAGGTAAAAACTTTAGTAATTGCCTTTTTAAATTCTCAAAATATCAAGAAGAAAAGTTTAGATAATCCTGACATACTACAAGGAAGTAAAACAAAAGCTAGTTGGTAAAATAAAAGACTGGCATTTTGCGTATAAATCATCTGAGAAACCTTTGGCGGTTGATCTCCGATATGAAAAGCTCGTTTTGTGCCTGTTCTTCTATTAATTCGAGTGCGCGGTTTGGAGAAACAGTATTGAAGCTTTTGAGCAGCATCGATTGTACTCAATTGCTACTCAAAACGTTAGCTTAAAAATGGTGGATTTATTATCTTTGCAAAGTTCGTCATGTTGCCTAAACCTAAGAAATACTGGACACCGTCAAACTGGGCAAGTTGGAAGCCATTTGGTATTGGAGAGCAGTATCCGAATAACTACTGGGAGGTATTTCGAGCGATTTGGTTGTCGCGCGATCGCTTACCCTATGCTTGGGAGATTCTTAATCAGGGAGTTTGTGACGGTTGTGCTTTAGGTACAACCGGGATGAAAGATTGGACGTTAGAAGGAATACATTTATGTAACGTTCGCCTGCGGTTATTACGCATGAACACCATGCCAGCTTTTGACCACCAATTACTGGCTAATGTGGAACAGCTACAGATGTACAAAAGTGCTGAATTGCGGGAATTCGGACGCCTCCCATACCCGATGCTCCGCCGATGTGGAGAAAAAGGATTCCGCCGAGTTAGCTGGAATGAAGCTTTAGATGTAATTGCTACTCATATCCGTGCCACGACACCAGATCGCCTCAGTTTCTACATTACCAGTCGTGGCACTGTCAACGAAACTTATTATGCTACTCAAAAAGCTGTACGGGCGATGGGAACAAACAATATTGATAATGCTGCCCGTATTTGCCATTCTCCCAGCACCGCCGGACTGAAAGCAGCTTTAGGTGTGGGGGCGACGACTTGTTCTTATAAAGACTGGGTGGGTACTGATTTATTAGTCTTTATTGGCTCGAATGTCGCCAACAATCAGCCTGTTACAGTCAAATATCTGCATTATGCCAAAAAAGCTGGTACAAAGATTGTTGTCATTAACACCTACCGCGAACCAGGGATGGAACGCTACTGGGTTCCCTCCATTCCTGAAAGTGCTTTGTTTGGCACCAAATTTGCTGAAGATTTCTTTTTGATCAATATGGGTGGTGACATGGCATTTTTAAATGGCACCATCAAGCATATAATTGCCAATGGTTGGATAGACGAATCGTTTATTGATCATTACACCAGTGGTTTTGCAGATTTAAAGACAAGCCTGGAAAATCAAACTTGGGAAGAATTAGAAAAACTTTCGGGTAGTACTCGTGAACAGATGTACGCCTTTGCCAAAATGGTAGGAGAAGCCAAAAAAGCCGTGTTTGTTTGGAGTATGGGTATTACTCAGCATGAATGCGGCGAAGATAATGTTAGAGCTATTATTAATCTTGCTCTCACTAGAGGTTTTGTTGGTCGCGAAGGCTGTGGTTTAATGCCAATTCGCGGTCATTCTGGGGTGCAGGGTGGCGCAGAGATGGGATGTTACGCCACGGTGTTTCCTGGTGGTAAACCCATTACTCCCGAAAATGCAGCCCAGTTAAGTCAGCTTTGGGGGTTTGAAGTACCTACAAGTAAGGGTTTAATTGCTCCAGAGATGATTGATGCTGCATACAACGGGCAATTAGATGTATTGTTTTCTGTGGGTGGAAATTTCTTGGAAGTGCTACCAGAACCTGATTATGTGGAAGAGGCGCTTCAGCGTGTACCGTTGCGAGTTCACATGGATATTGTTCTCTCCAGTCAAATGTTAGTGGAACCAAACGATACTGTAGTACTCTTACCCGCGACAACTCGCTACGAAATAGCTGGAGGAGTGACAGAGACTAGTACCGAACGCCGAGTCATTTTCAGTCCAGAAATTCCTGGCCCCAGAATAGGAGAGGCGCGTCCGGAGTGGGAAGTGTTTATGGAATTAGCAAGGCGCGTTGTAGAGACGCGAAATTTAGCGGCTCTAAATTTTGAAAATACAGCTATGATGCGGCAAGAAATTGCTCAAGTTATTCCTCTGTATGCAGGGATTCAACATTTGCAGCAAGCAGGCGATCAATTTCAGTATGGTGGTTCACATCTATGCTTTGGCTGGAATTTTCCCACAGTTGATGGCAAGGCGCATTTTGCACCATTGTCTCCTAGTGTAGGGGCGCAGAGCAATGCACCTTTACCACCAGATTGTTTTTTAGTCGCAACCCGTCGGGGTAAACAATTTAACAGTATGGTACAAGAACGCAAAGATGCCATTACAGGCGCATTCCGAGAAGCGGTATTAATGAATGCTGCTGATGCAGATAGGTTGGGGTTGAAAGATGGGGATGCAGTCATGCTCAAAAATCAGTTGGGAGAGTTTCAGGGAAAAGTATATATTGCACCGATTCAGCCTGGTAATTTGCAGATTCACTGGCCAGAGGGGAATGTGTTGTTAGATAAAAGCAAGCGATCGCGCGAAGGTGTACCAGACTATAATGCTCTGGTGCGATTGGAAATTAGGGATCGGGGATCGGGGATTAACAACGAGAACAAGAAACTTTAGCTTAAACAAAAATTCATCTCACACTGCCTGAGTACAGGTCAGATGTGGGATGAATTTTTGGCCGGTGACGAATTGACCGCTAACCAATTCAAACCTGCGGTTTGACAGGACAAGGAGTCGATATAGTTAATAACCGGATATGTTGTAGGTTACTATTTTTGTTGTTGTTGTTGCTGGCGTCTTACATTTTGGCGATATTCGTCTAGTTGTTTCTTTTGTTGGGGAGTCAGAACAGCTTCCATCTGCTGTTGTGAAGACGCCAAAATTTGCTGCAATTGGGTTTTTTGTTGTGGTGTAAAATCTAGTGCAGCAAAAGCTTGTTGAGGAGGCTGGCCTGATTGCATAGCAACCTTAATTTGATCGCGTTGCTTCTGTGTCAGAACCTTCTCAATGCTATTACGGGCGTTAGCACGAATTTGGGAAATCTTTTGTTGTTGTTGCTGTGATAGCTGAATACGGGGTGGTTGTGCTTGTTGGCTAGCTTGTGCAAGTTGCAAGGGAACTTTTGGAGCGCTTTCTGCTTGCACAGAGCGCTGTGGCATGGCTGTAAAACTGAGAACAACAGCTGCGGCTATGAGTGACAAATTTTTGAGTTTCATTTATTGCCTCGTGGATTTCTCCCGTTCGTCTTATTAATTATAGAAACTGATCGTCCATAACTACGTCCGTGATATTAGTACGTTCAGTAGAATTTCTTGTAAAGCCTATCTTGAAAATGGGAAACAGGGAA
Source organism: Pelatocladus sp. BLCC-F211 (assembly GCF_041928655.1). NCBI lineage: Bacteria > Bacillati > Cyanobacteriota > Cyanophyceae > Nostocales > Hapalosiphonaceae > Pelatocladus > Pelatocladus sp. BLCC-F211. Next base: position 12,711 of record NZ_JBHFLM010000157.1, read on the forward strand.
TGGGGAACGGGGGATTGGGAAGTTACCAGATTTATCTGTAAAACCAATCCAAAATCTAAAATCCAAAATCTAAAATCCAAAATCCAAAATCTAAAATTGAATGACCACTCCACTAACTTGTCGTAATTATATTGATGGTCAATGGTTAACCGCTACTGCGGGAGCTACTTTAGAAAGCCGCAATCCTGCTAACAAGCGTGAAGTCATTGCTAATTTTGCGCGTTCTGCTGCAACTGATGTAGAAGCAGCAGTAGTTGCAGCACGCCAAGCTTACCAGAGTTGGCGATTAGTCCCCGCCCCAGCTAGAGCAGAATATATTTTTAAAGTTGGGGAAATTTTAAGCAAATACAAAGAAGAACTGGCACAATTAATCTGCCAGGAAATGGGTAAACCCCTAGCAGAAGCGCGGGGAGATGTACAAGAAGGTATTGACTGTGCTTTTTATAGTGCAGCCGAAGGGCGACGCTTGTTTGGGCAAACCACACCATCAGAAATGCCCAACAAATTTGCGATGACGGTACGGATGCCTATCGGAGTCTGCGCCTTAATTACTCCCTGGAATTTCCCGGTTGCTATTCCTTGCTGGAAAGCAATGCCAGCTTTAGTATGTGGTAACACCGTTATCCTCAAGCCAGCAGAAGATACCCCCGCCTGTGCGACAAAATTAGTAGAAATTTTTGTCGAAGCAGGTTTACCACCAGGTGTAATTAACCTAGTGCATGGCGTGGGCGAAGAAGTTGGAAAAGCCCTAGTTTCTCATCCTGATATAGATTTGGTATCTTTCACAGGTTCTTCCGAAACAGGTGCAGAAGTTGGCTCTATCTGTGGACGCACCCACAAACGTGTCTGTTTGGAAATGGGTGGTAAAAATGCTCAAATCGTCATGGAAGATGCAGATTTGGAACTAGCCTTAGATGGCGCAGTCTGGGGAGCATTTGGTACAGCCGGTCAACGCTGTACCGCTACCAGTCGTTTGATCCTGCATCGGGATATCAAAGAAAAATTTACCACGATGCTGAAAGAGCGTACTAGTAAATTGCGCCTTGGTGCTGGTAGTGATCCGAATACAGAAATCGGGCCGATTATCAACGAAAGACAACTGCAACGAGTTAGCAAATATCTGGATATTGCCCATACAGAAGGAGCAAAAGTATTAATTGGCGGAGAAATAGCAACAGATGGAGAACTAAAACACGGTTACTTCTTTCAACCAACTATTCTTGACGAAGTGACGCCAGAAATGCGAGTTGCCCAAGAAGAAATATTCGGCCCAGTGGTAGCATTAATAGAAGTGAATAGTTTTGAGGAAGCGATCGCAATCCTCAACAACACCAAATACGGTCTTTCTTCCTCCATTTACACCCGTGACATTAACCGCGCTTTTACAGCCATGCGCGATATCGAAGCGGGAATAACTTATATTAATGGTCCGACTATTGGTGCAGAAGTACATTTGCCCTTTGGTGGCGTCAAACAAACAGGTAACGGACACCGAGAAGCTGGAACTACCGCCTTAGACGTTTTCACGGAGTGGAAGACAGTGTACGTAGACTTTTCTGGTAGCTTGCAACGAGCGCAGATTGACAATCGCGAATAGGAATTGTTCACAAATGCTTTTATTTATAATATCAGATTTTAAGTTTTGCCAATCCTAAGTAGCGGATACCTATTGGTGAGATTTCAAAACGACAAGGAAGAACTTCTAAACCTAAAGATATTGCTTGCCGTAATAATTTTCCATATATAGGATCAGCACTATCACCAGGGGCAAATTCTTCACAATCTCCCCGATTAATAAAGTAAAGCATGACCGCTCGACTTTGGGGGAGCAGTGCCATTAATTCTCGCAGGTGTTTTTGTCCTCGTGTTGTTTCTGTATCTGGAAATAGGGCTAATTTACCTTGTGTCCAAGTGGTGTTTTTGACTTCTAAATAAATCGGACGTTCATGATCAGCTAATAGTAATGCACTGTTTTCTCGTGATGCTTGTTGAGATAGAATTGGGTGATCTATTTCAATTGAGAGTGAGTTTGATTGTTGCTCTACTGTTGCAGTTGTAGATAGAAAAAAATCTACTCGACTTTTTTTATCTTGTCCGTAAACAACTTCACCACGAATTTGATTATACTTACCCAATTGGGGAAAAAGATTTTTTTCTAATGCTAATTTAATGATGCGATTTGGTAAACCTGTATTAACCCCTACCCACGTTGGTTCATTGTCATGCACTTGAATTAATTCCCAAGTGTAAGCTAATTTGCGGTTAGGATTATCGCTTTTAGAAAGCTGCACTGCATTACCAGGAATGCAAACTCCTGTCATTGGCCCTGTATTGGGACAATGTGCTGTAACTACCTCCCCAGAAGCAAGTTCAACATCAGCAAAAAAGCGTTTATAGCGTCTGAGTAAGACACCAGGATATAAAGTTGGGTAATAGTAAAGGTAGTCGGTAGTCATTAGTTAGTGGTTTAGGGGATCTTTTGAGGTTCAGTAGCTTATTGCCAGTGTCTATTTTAAATGTTTCAATCAGCTTAGTTAACGCTACTCAAGACAAAGCCGATGTTTGCACTCACATCGGCTTTGTTACTATTTACACAATTTTTTAAGAATTGTACGGTACTGAGTCTGGCAAAATATTGAGTGTAAATAATTCTGTGCGATTACTTATAAGTTTTTGTAAACTTCATCATCGTTTCGTTTTCCTACACGGAAAATATCAACCAGTTGATTGTCATCATCAATCGTGTAAAGGATTCTATATTCTCCTTGGTCAACACGATAACCGCCTTCATAGCCTTTTAAAGCTTTACAATCTTGCGGTCTAGGGTTGCCTTGTAAAGAGAAAATTTTTGATACAACTTGCTTGAATTGCTTGGATTGTAGGTCTAATAAATCTTTTTCTGCGGTTTTAGCAATTCTCAGAGTGTAGCGATCGCTCATTCTTCATAACGGGCTATGACTGCCTCTAAAGTTGTAAATCCATCGTTTTCTGCAACAGCACGGCGTAACTGTTCAGAGTTGATGGCATCTTCTAGGGCTTCTAGTCGTTTGAGGTCTTCTAGGGCGATCATTGCAACCACTGCTTTGCCGTGTCGCTCGATTACAATACGTTCCCGTCCATACTCGACACGATTTATTAACTCTTGGAGATTGGCACGGGCTTCTGTTGCACTGATAGAATTTGTCATTTTGAACAAAATGTACAAAATATAAAATTTGTATATTTATTATAGTTGATCTGCTTGTTTTTAGTTCTCAAGCCCTACGCCACGCGTCATACATTTGCCACTTGGGCTATTACCTCTGGCGTGACCCCTGACAAAGTTGCGTTGTGGATTGGTGATGAAGTGCCAACGGTTCTCCGACACTACTGCCATCCGAACGTGGTAGATTCCGAGTGTCCGGACTTTTAAGGTACTGCAAATTTGCTACTCAATTTATTTGTCAATTCTCAAGATAAAAGCCCTAATTTTCGAGCATTTAAAGGCTAAATGACGTGTTGCCAGTACTTATAGGCTGTATATGCCATTGTCACAACTCCAGTGACGATCGCTGATTCATCAATTTCAAATAGGGGATGGTGGAGTGGATAATTTATGAGCCGATCTTGAAAACCCACACCTAAACGAAACATACTACCAGCAGAGTGTTCTAAATATACAGAAAAATCTTCTGCACCAAGGGAAGGTTCTGGTAAAACTTGGACGCGATCGCTTCCCCATGCTTCTTCTGCGGATGATTGTAATAACTGTGTCAGGAAGTAATCATTCTGCACACTAGGAACTCCCTGACGATAGTTGACTTCATATTTCGCACCGTAGGAATTGCAGACACTAGCAACTAACTTTTCAATCCAGTTGGGTAAATTAGCACGGGTTTCGGGATGAAGCGATCGCACTGTTCCCAATAACTGAACTTTGTCAGCAATCACATTCGGCGCTCTACCACCGTTAATTTTGCCTATGCTTAATACTACTGGGCGCAAAGGATTCTGTGTGCGGCTAATTGCTTGCTGTAGTGTAGTAATAACTTGGGAAGCGATCCAAATAGCATCGATGGCTTCGTGGGGACGAGCGCCATGTCCTGATTCGCCCATAATCATAATCTCTAGATCATCAGCCGCCGCCGTCAAGGCGCCATAACGCACACCTATTGAACCTGCGGGGATCGAAGGAAAAACATGAACACCCAAAACACCACTAACTTGATCCATTGCTCCATCTGATACCATCCAGCTTGCTCCTTGAGCAATTTCTTCGGCGGGCTGAAATAAAAATCGTACTTTCCCAGGAATCTCTTCGCAAATCTGAGACAAAATCATCGCAGTTCCCAAACCGACTGTGGCGTGAACATCATGACCACAAGCGTGCATCACACCTTCTGTACGAGAAGTAAATTCTACATCGGTACGTTCCTGTATGGGTAAAGCATCCATATCAGTACGAATTGCTAAAATCCGTTTATCCTCACCTGTACCTCGCAATTCTGCGATCACACCCGTTTTACCTACTCCTTCTTGTACATGCAGTCCACTGGAAGATAAAACTCCAGCCACAAAGGCGGCTGTTTGGTACTCTTGACCGCTCAGTTCTGGGTGAGAGTGGATATGGCGACGAATTTCTATTAGACGTGGAGCGATCATTGTTGCTAAATCTTTAATACGACTAAGCATTTTTCTATTATTTTAAAGTCTTTAGTTTAATGATAAAGAAGTGTTAATCTACAAATAACTTTTATTCACAACAACGAGTGTTACTGAAGCTCAGTTAATGTAAACTAATTGACCAAGTACTTTGACATTTAAAGTACTCCGCAGTCAAGAGTAATTTAGCTTGTTTTCAGTTTCTGGCTCTTGCGATTGGGGAGACAAGGAGGACAAGGAGGACAAGGGGGATAAGGAAGAAATTTAATAGCTTAATATAATGTATTTTTTATACTTAAATATTAATAAGTGGATGGAAATAGATGAAGTCAACATTCCAACCACTAAAATTCAGTCTGATAAAGCTTTTAGGCTTTTTGTTTTTACTTATCAATCTGTAGAACAGGTTGAGCCACTAATTTTATCTTCGTTAAATTTGTTACATTGTCCTGGGGAAAAACGCTGTAAAGACCACCAATAAGGCTTATTAGAGGTGATCACACCATTGGATAGAGTGGTGACTCGGAAGTTTGCGCCTCGATAATTAGTAAATTGTTCTCTAGCGCCCTTCAGGTTAGCACCTTCGAGATTGGCACCAATAAAACCAGTAAAACTCAGATTTGTATTATCTAGGGATGCTCCTTTAAGATATGTACCTGTAAAAGAAGCAGCGGTGAGATTTGCTCCAGTTAATGTAGCACTTTCCAGATTTGCACTTGTCAGATCGGCATTGGTGAGATTCGCACCAGTTAAAATAGCTGCTTTCAGATTAGCTTCGCGTAAATTTGCTCCAGTCAAATTAGCTCTACTTAAATCAGCACCACTTAAATCGCACCGAGGACAAGAACCTGATGCTTTTAGCTGGTCTAAATCTAGTTGATTAAAAGCAAAAGCCTGCTCTGTAACTCCAATACAGGCTAACAAGGCAGCTGTGGCGATAATCTGGAATTTCATGTTTTTTACAGTAATTTCAAAGTTGAAAATTCACTTAGGTGATGTACTGTTATCATAATAGGATTGACGCAAAAATTTATCGGTATAAAGCAGACATCAAGAAACTGTAAAACTACTGTAAAACCTAGTGATTTCACTAGTCAAAACCAAACTAAAGTTTATAGAATAAAAACATCAAACATTATACTGAAACTCTATAGCCAACGAAATATTGCATTCCCCCAAGCCGAAATAACCAAAAGGCAAGGGGGAATTCTTATTTTGAGTATTTAATTTTGCTGATATTGGGCATAGGGGGGGACAAGGGGAGCCACTGCGCCCTTGCGGGTTAAGAGCGTTGTAGCACGTGGCGTGGACAAGGGAGAATTATTTAACAAGTCTCTTCTCCATGCCCCATACCCCATGCCCTTTTCAATCACGCCATCCCAACAAGCGCAATCCAGGCACGACTAAGTAATGACTCACTCCCAACCAAAAACTAATTACAACACCTACCAAACCAAAAAAACCTATTTTCCACAATAATTCATGCCAGTTATTGGTAGGATTAAAAAAGTCGTTGAATATGCTCGGTGGTAGACCGACATAAAGCAAAAATGCAAATGGTAGTGCTGTACCAAAAGCAGTAACCACAGCATGAACTATATGATGGCTACGCAGACCTAAGCCCAGGGTTAGCAGTGAAACCGCTGCTAAAATCAAGGCTATCAATCCTTCACCATCTTCTTTTGGTGTGATTAATTGCAGAATGAACCAGCCAAATCCATAACCAAAAATTCCCATCAACGATGCAGCTAAAAACCGTCGTCGCTGTCCATAACCTCCGGCTGTCACTATTCCCCATGCAGTACCTAATCCAGCGCCAGCAAACAGAAGAATTTCTGATCCCAACACGGACTGATTGTTCCCTAACAAAAGAGATAATTGACTAGACAAGGATTCGCCAACTTGTTTTCCCCATTCTGTGTAATTGGCTAAAACATAACCAAAAAAAGTACCTCCAGCAGCGCCAACGCTGGTGAGAATCATTGTCCAAATAGTATCCAAACAGGCGCGAATAACTTTAGCGATCGCACCAAATACAAAAAGAATTATTTGACCAATGGCTTGGACAAAATTAACAACAGAGTTTTGAATTTGTTTTCTTAAATTAGAGAAAAATCTCAGAATCGGAGATAATCGAGTGTTGGTAAGAACTAAAGTTATGTTGCGACTGTTTGTTCTGTTTGTCCCTACAGGATTTGGTAGTGATTGATCAATCTGTGCTAAACGTCTTTGGATGACAGCTGTCTTTTCCGGACGCGATCGCGCTTCTTCTTGGATCATTTCATCGAGCAAATCTGCTAACTGTGGGTGAACACGACATTGTGAACGCCAGTGCAACTCTCCCGTCAAGGGATCTTCTAAGTCCACTGGATGCTTACCCGTCAGTAACTCAATCATTGTTCGGCCCAGAGCATAAAAATCAGCACTGGGTTCAACATGGCCTCCCATCACCTGTTCAGGCGGACTATAACCAGAAGAAAACAACTTTGTAGATCGTGGTTGAGAAATAACACTTGTTGCAGCAAATTGTTTTGCTCCGCCAAAATCAATTAGTACCAGCTGATTTGCTTCTCTGCCTTTTCTTTGATCAAGGGGGGATTTAGACAGAGTACGCAGCATCAAATTAGAAGGTTTGATATCACGATGAATAATATTGCGTTGGTGCAAATGCCGTAAAATTTCCACAGCTTGGCTTAACCAATTCAACACCAAATCTTGTGGACATCCTTGAGGATACTGCTTATATAATACTTCCTCCAAAGTTTGACCATTAATTTTTTCCATCACCAAACAAGGTAGAGTCTGCTGTCCCTTCCCATGAACCCAAACGCGTTGAAAATAACCATCTGACTCGACTTTGGGAACGCCAGGATGTCGCAAATTGCTTAAAACTGATGCTTCTTGAGCAAACAACTCTCGTGCTTTTGGTGAATCTTCTACCAACACCTTTAGCACCCTTTGGGTTTGAGTTTTTTGATCCCAAACTGTGTAAATTTGGGCAAAGCCTCCCGATCCCAAGCGCCTCATAGGGACATAGCGATCTATCAGCTGTAGAGGCGCACCACAGCAATGGCAGAATTTGTTCCCCCAACGCTGAGGATAGGGACGCTGACAGTCTGGATTGATGCAGTGAATTTCAGTAGTGTTGAACACAACCGCTCAAAGACAATGGCTGAGTTGATTATAATCAGGGGATCGGGGATTGGGGATAGGGGGGCTGATCAATTAAAAATTAAAAATTAAAAATTAAAAATTGGGAAGGGGGACAAGGAGGACAAGGAGGACAAGAGAGAGAATAAACATCAATACCCGATCCCCGATCCCCTTTCCCTAACAACTAAAGCCATCCCAAGCCATGGGAAAAGTATGTTCTAAGACGGAGGAATAATCTTGATTGTTGCTATGGGTTTCTTCATCTAAGACTTTAACGACTTTATTATATATTTCGTCTGCTTGTTGAGGAGAATCGCCGATGCTGGTTAAGCCTAGCTTACCAAACTGGGACAGACAGCCCATCAAATGAAAAACAGTACCTGTTTCTGTGCCGGTGTCAAAGTGCAGCCTGTGATGGGCGATAATGTCCATTAAGTCGTTAGGTAAGAGTCCTCGATAACGATCTTTTTGCAGGTTGTCGGTGGCGATGTAGTATTTGGGACGTCCTTGCTGGGAGTAAAATAAGCCTGTAGAAAAGTCGTAACGTCCGTTGGTTAATAATTTTAAGGTCATAAAGGGATGGGTGGTTCCGCCTTTACGCAAGTTAATTTCTATTGCTTGTAGATCCCATTGTCCATTGTCTTGCTCAACGGCGATAAAATCGACTCCAAATCGTTCGAGTGCGCCTTTTTCTGCCAATTTCATCCCAATTTTTGTGCCTAACAATTGCAGTTGGACACGATAGGCTTCATCCGCAGGAAATCGACAACCAAGATAAATCTGTCCATCTGGGCCACCAAGAATTTGGTCATGGGTAGAAAGGATTTCCACTTCACCTAGCGGTGTAATCCGTCCTTGGACACTGGGCGATCGCTTAACTTCACCCTCCACAAATGCTTCTACAATTGCGCCTAACTCAGCAATCCGTCCGGAAAAGTTTTCCCATGTCTCTTGGCTAGTTTGAAAACCCATTTTGGGCAAGCGATCGCTAATCGCTGCTAAACGTTCAGCATGAGAACCATTAGGAGGTGCGACATCCGCCACTGATCTTAAGTCTAATAGCGCATTTCCTTCTCCTGAAAAGCCTTCATTGAGCTTTACAACCATTCTTTTTAATGTCGGCTGGCGTTCCCATAATTGCACAGCAGCTTCTTCCAAATCGGTAACACTGTGAACTAATTCACTACCATCTGGATATGGCACGACCGTTTCTGCAAATATTTGACGGCTACCACTTTTTGTTCCCCAAATCTGCAACTCTGGTGCCGCAGCATATAATGGTACATTTAATTTGACAGATAATTCTGCTTCTAATGGCGTTGAATTATAGCAGATCATAAATGATTTATCAAGCCTTAAAGCTTGGCGAATACGACGCAGCAAGCGGGGACGTTCTAAAATTTTTTGACTGAGGGGTTTTAAGGAAGAATCATAGGTGGAAAGTAATAGCAAACGATTGCGAGCATGGGAAAAGGGTATGCCTGGTAAAAGTTGTAAATAATAGTCGATAATACTAGGATGTAACGGCACAGATGTGACATAAATTAATCGATTGCGTGGATTCCACAAACGAATCAGTGAGAATAATAATCGCTCTTCATAGTGTTCGTAACCTTCGACTTTTTTAAGTTCTCGCTGATCAATACTAAGAGAGGGAATAACTAATATATCTACATCACTGCTTTCGGTAGGGCCTTCAATACTTTGCCAGCGATCGCGCAAAGTTAACTGAAGAAATTTAAACGGGTCAGTTTGCTCTAAATCAGAAAAGTTTAATATTTGCATAATCTTACCCCTGTACTCCTGCTTTGTTCCCTCAGCCAGATTTCCTAATTTCACATATATCCTAAGTAATAAACCAATGCGGACGGTATGCAACACTTCTTAGAAATTAATTAATTTGTTGCTGAAATTTTACGAATTGCATAAAAAACTCAGTGAAAAACTGATTCTTTTTCATCGAGATCAATATATAGTGAATCATCCATTAATCACGGCTAAAAAACAAGAGTTAATTTTATTGCTAAAGTAATACTGAGGAGAAATAAATTTTCCTAATTTTGTTTACTTCTTAAGATTGATATATTTTTATTTTTGTTTATATCTTGAGAATGATAAATTGCCATAACTTAACAGTTAATTTAATTACTGAGAGGAGCGATTTTTAATCAAGGCAGATTTGTGTAGTGAGGTTCGTTAACAAGGAGCGTGCTTTTGGTGTGAGGAAAAGCTCTTTTGTTTACATACTTTTGTTCTAGCGACAAGTAGTAAGCAAAGAGTTCTATTTTTAGAGATTATAATTTTTTAAGCTCTTAGAGGACTAAAGTCCTCACTACAAACCTACTTTTACCTTTCATTTGAGAGATGAGTTAGCTTTGAGAGATTGATAATATGGCAAACAAATTGAAATCAAAAAAAGCTGCTTATTATGTCATCTAAAACACGTTTGCATGGTACTGATTTAGTGGATTGTGCAAGAGCAAATGCCAAACAGGGAATTGAAACCGCCGCTTATCAATGTGGTTATGGTGATGATTTGAATACCTTTGCACAGGAATTAAGAAAAGCTTGTGAAGAAATGAATTTGCAAGCTAAGGAACTCACTGATCTGATTGTCGATCAGGACTTAGTGCTGAGTTTAGGTGAAGGTGAAATTGTCGCCCCTGACAGTGATTCACAACTTTAACAGTTAAGTATCATTTGTGGAGATAGGGAGGGGGAACGGGGGTGTTTACTAGATGATTGCAAATTCCTACTGACAGATGCTTGGTTGTGATTTTGCATTAATTGTGTATCGGTAAGCAGCCAATTTGGTGCTGTGTGATTAATGACTATATCCGCGTTGGGTTGAAATGTTTGGTACATGACTCCAATCAGAGCATCTTCTGGGAGATTTACAGGCTTTTTGCGCCAAATAGTAGTTACTAAATAATCATTTGAGCTGTAGATTCTTTTTCTGCGGGACTAAGTTGTTCTAACAGACGCTTGACGATTTTTGCTGGTAACTCATCAAATAACTTGGCTCGATCATCCGGTGACATTTACTCGACAATCTCACGCACTTCCTGACTTCTGAGTTCCTCAATCAATCGTTCTTGGACAGTGTAATCAAGATATTCGTATACTTCGATCGCCTCATCTTTAGAAAGTAACCGAAAAGCGATCGCGTGCATTGTTTCCGGTAATCCTTCTATAGCTTCAGCAATATCTACAGGTTGTACAGGTACTAAAATGGCTTTAGCTCCACGCAAGTCCCCAACTTCCAATAAACTTTGTAATTGCGCTCGCACTAAATCCCGCAATTCCCTGCGTGAAAAATCTTGGAGAACAGGAGACGTATTGTTTGGAGTTTGCATAATAACAATCAAAGTGATGGGATAATCCAATTTGAATCAGGCTACCCCTAGTCGAGGGGAAAGTGAGAATTGGAAAAAACAAATTTATGATTTTTTTCTGCTTTGGGCTAGGGTGGATGTAAAGTTTTTATCTAGATTTTTATAGTTTTTTATCCTGGCAACAGTTAACTTGCATATTTTCAGGTTTGACAAAAACCGTCAATACCTCTAGTTAGGTAAAACAGGGTGTAATTTTGTAGGGTGCGTTAGGCATAACGCACCCTACTATACAGGCTTTGGTGTCTGGATGTGATTGAATCGTAGATTACAGTCAACAACCAGTACCCGCATTGTCAGAAAAAATGTAACCTGGGTAGATGTATTATTGCGAGAGAAAAGGTTAAGAACAGGTAAATAATATTTCACTTAAATATTTACATTATTAAGCAAAATATAACACAACGACAAGATATATTTTCCTGTCGTTTTTTGTCAATTTATAAATAAAACTCTAGGAATTTAAGAGTAAAATTTGACATTGTTATGCTCAGAGTTTCGAGCATAACGATGACACTAAATAACGACGAATGCATTGCCCTGCTTGAGCAAATTCGCTGGGCTGGAAAGCCAAGGTGTCCGTATTGTGGTTCAACTAAAGCAACTGCATACAAAAGTGAACGCAGATATCACTGTAACGAATGTTTTACTTCATATAGTGTTACGGTTGGTACTCTGTTTCACAAGACTCATGTAGAATTACAGAAGTGGTTTATAGCGATTCGACTTGTGCTGGATTCACCAGGAGGTATCAGTGTGCGTCAGCTTGCAAAAGAGATTGGGGTTAATAAGAATACTGCTTGTTACATGATTGAGCGTATTCGTAGGGCGATGATTGAGGAGCAAGAAATTATATATAAAATTGCAGATATTGATATCCTCAAGAATTTTTAAGTTTATTCTTTTTACTTCATTTTAGAGATTTAGGATTTTTAATATGAAAAATCATTGGAAAGAATTTTTCATGCTCAGACCCTCCTCAGTTTTCATTATTTTTTTTGGTATATTGACTGGATTAATAGGCTATAAATATAGCCAGATTTCTGAAAATCCTTCTGAAAGAGATAAGTTTATCTGGTCTTATATTTTTGGATCTGCTGCTATCACTATTAGTAGTATTAAATGGATTGACTCTATCGTTTCTAAAGAAATTGAAGCAAAAACAAATACAAATTTAGCAGAGAAAATTGACCAAGAGATGAATATGTTTAAAAATGACTATAGCAAAGATATAGAGGATTTAAAAAAAGAGATTGATGATTTAGAAATTCCTTATGAACAACGCCAGAAAATCATAGATAAATTTGAAAGTATACGATCAGCAAATAATCAATTCAAAGTTCGTCGTAAAGCAGATAAAGAAATCGCTAATTGGCTGGATATTAGAGATAATAAAAGAATATTGATAGAAGTCGCGATGGATTCAGTATCAAATTCAAAATGTCAAATTAATGACGAATACATACATGAAATTGACAAGAACATCCGTCACTGTATTATTTGGTTGCGCTATAGTGTTGAAGATGGAAAAGCTCGAAAGTTTGATCCAGAAAGGTATGCTTCAGCAATGATAAAAGTTTCGCCTGGTATATACGAACCATATGAAATTGCACTTAATGCTATTAAAGAAGCTCTTAAAGAGCAACCAAAAATCAAAGAATTTTATAAGAAAACACCTAATGTAGAAAAAATGATTCAATTTTTAATACATAAAATACAGGAGTTGTCTGAAACAAAAAAATAAATAGTTGCTCTTAAAACATTTAGAATTAAATTTGTTTGATCTTTAAAAATCAATAGGATCAGTAGGCGCTGGTATTTGTCCTCTATCTATTTGATTTTGTATATCCCAATTGATGCGGAATTGAAGGTTAGTAACTTTTGTGATTAATGAGTATGGTAAACCTGGTATAGAGTTTAATTGTTGTATAATTTCTTCTATTTCTTGTTGATAAAAAATCAGCAATTCTAAATATTCATCTGGATAGTCTGGCATAAAAAAATTAGATTAATAAATTTACAGTTTTAACAGGTATTTACATTAAGTAGAATATTTACTAACAGCTAAAAAGTCACTACCGCTAACTAGGACACTGCCAAGTTATTTGTCAAGTTTCATCACAACCAAAATCAAAAATATTATGCGATCGCACCCTTACTAAATGTGATCGCACTCCCCCAACTCCTCTAAACTGTGAATACTTTAGAAGAATTCCAGCAAATGTATCAATAATTAACTACTGATACTCTACTGTAAAAAGCGGCGATGTCTGAGACAAGCGAATTTCTCTTAGTATGATCTGTTTCCCCAATGCGATCGCACATTAGCCCCCTCCCCGCAAGCGAGGAGGGGGAATGAGAGTGAGATAGAAATGGTGAGTTGTCTTGCTGAGTCATTTGATTATTAGAGGCTAGCTGGTTTATGTGTGTTTATTTTTCCCAGCTATGCCTTCTCCCATCAATCCCAATTCCCAGCTACGCTAAACTCATAGCAGCAACGCCGATTAAACTCAAATTCTTGCCATACAAATGAATTTAAAGCTTAAAAATCAATATTTGTCTCATCTAATCAAAGTTGTATCTATTATTGTGGTTACAAGTGCGATCGCTCTAGAATTGGCAAATATTTACGCATTACTGCATAACTTTCAGTTACCAAGCAGCCTGAGTCCGATGTTCTGGATGGGACGTTTCGTTATAACTGCTCACTTAATTGAAGCTGCGATCGCAGTTTTTTATGCATCTGCAAAGAATAATATACCAATCAAATATGGAATTTATACTTTTTTTGTAGGCACAGTTGGTTTACTAGAACTATTTGACCGAAAGTCGGAGGGCGCAAACCATTAAAGCTTACCCAAGATATTGAATGCGAAGCAAAAATCATCGACCACCTCCGCAGTTGCAATTTTTATTCACACCTTTCCTAAGTATGACTATTGATCTTTCCTTGTGACAGATGAGCTGGCTAAGTCAAACCACTAATATCTTTGGTGAATCAGGGAAATTCTTGGTTGGGTAGTTGGGAGATAATAGGTTATGCGCTGGGAATTTGGTCGTAGAAGTACAAATGTTGAAGATAGACGTGGAAGTCGGGTTTCTGCGCCTGTGGTCGGAGGTGGTATTGGGGCTGTGGTTTTGGCGGTGATTGTTGCCTTATTGGGAGGCGACCCCAGTATCATATTTGATCAAACACAAACACCGAGCGATCGCTCTTCTCAAACGCAACGTCCTGCAACGGAAGATCAGGCGGCTGATTTTGTTTCGGTTGTTCTAGCTGATACAGAGGATACGTGGAGTAATTTGTTTCAGCAAAGTGGAAAAACCTATGTAGAACCGAAGTTAGTGCTTTTTTCAGATGCAGTCAAATCTGCTTGTGGTTTTGCGCGCTCGGCTGTTGGCCCTTTTTATTGTCCCGCGGATCAAAAGCTCTACATTGATCTCAGTTTTTATCAGGATTTAAAAAATAAATATCAAGCACCAGGTGACTTTGCTCAAGCCTATGTGATTGCTCACGAAGTCGGACATCACGTCCAGAATCTTATGGGTATTTCCAGTCGCGTCAGTAGATTGCAACGTCAAGTTAATGAAGTAGAAGCCAATCAACTTTCAGTACGACAGGAATTACAAGCCGATTGTTTTGCTGGCGTTTGGGCGTATCATGCTGATCAATCACGACAAATTCTTGAAGCAGGTGACATTGAAGAAGCACTAAACGCTGCTAGCAGTATAGGAGACGATCGCTTGCAAAGTCAGTCAAAAGGATATGTCGTCCCAGAGTCTTTTACTCATGGTAGTTCAGCCCAGCGAGTGCGATGGTTTAAGCAGGGTATTCAGACAGGTAATCCAGCACAATGTGATACTTTTGCAGTCGCAAATCCTTAGAATTTAATCGAACAAGACGCGAAACTTTTTGCTATCGCCATACTAAAGTTCTTGTCATCAGTCAGTAGTAGAGTTACTTTTTTTTTGATAGTCATAATTTAAACATTCGTTTAATCACAAGAATCGATGGTCAGCTCTACCCTGATTGCTACAATCTATGTCAACCCCATGATGGGGAATGATGCCAATGCTGGGTCACGCTTAGTTCCATATAAAACCCTTACCAGTGCTTTAAAAGCAGCCAAAACTGGAATGATCATTCAGCTTGCACCGGGTAACTACACCAGTGCTAATGGTGAGATTTTTCCACTGATTGTCCCAGCTGGGGTAATGGTGGTGGGTAACGAAGCAACAAAAGGTCAAGGTATCGTTATTTCTGGAAGTGGAGAGTATCAAAGCGAAAGTTTTGGATTGCAAAACATCACACTGCTATTACTGGATAATGCTAGTCTCATGGGTGTGACTGTAACTAACTCGATCGCCAAAGGTACTGGTATCTGGATTGAATCTACAGCACCAACTTTAGCTAACAGTAGTTTGATTAAATGTGGTCGAGAAGGCGTATTTGTTACTGGTACGGCCAAACCAGCGATCCTCGACAATATATTTTCTGAAAATGGGGCTTCTGGGTTAGTAATGGCACGTAATAGTAAAGGAGAAGTGCTACGGAATGTTGTGCAAAAAAATGCCATTGGTATCGCTATCAGTGATTTTGCTGCTCCTTTGATTGCAAATAACAAACTATCAGAAAATCAGACTGCGATCGCTCTATCTCGTGATCCACGGCCAGTACTACGCCAGAATGTCATCGAAAAAAGTTCCCAAGGTGGTTTGTTAGTAAATGGTAACGCGATCCCTGATTTGGGTAGCACACAAGATCCGGCTGGTAATATATTTCGCAACAATTCTGGTTTTGATGTACAAAATGCCACATCAGCAAAATTAGTTTCGGCTGGAAACCTGTTAAATCCTGTGGGGATCAAGGGGTTGGTAGAGTTGAGTGCAACTGTTGAAGACACTGCCAAACCAACATCTGTGAACACGAGTTTTTCTGACATGTCAGGACATTGGGCAGTTGCTTTTGTAGAAGTTTTACTCAATAAAGGCTTAATTAGTGGCTTTGGTGATGGTACATTTAAGCCGCAAGCCCCAATCACTCGCGCTCAGTATGCTGCTGTGATTGCTAAAACTTTTG
The DNA here is from genome assembly GCF_041928655.1 of Pelatocladus sp. BLCC-F211. Lineage (NCBI taxonomy): Bacteria > Bacillati > Cyanobacteriota > Cyanophyceae > Nostocales > Hapalosiphonaceae > Pelatocladus > Pelatocladus sp. BLCC-F211. Next base: position 28,977 of record NZ_JBHFLM010000157.1, read on the forward strand.
AACTACCTCTAAAAAATAAATACAGTAAATTTACTGATATTAAACCAGATTTCTGGGCAGCCGCAGCCATCGAACATGCCGCTAGTATGGGTTTTATAAGCGGATTCCCGGATAATACATTTCGACCAGGACAAAACTTAACAAAAATTCAAGCAATCGTATCGATAGTAAATGGGTTACAACTAAGTGGTGGTAATCCAAATGTGTTAACCGTGTATCGCGATCGCGCTCAAATACCAAGTTATGCTACTGAAGCTGTGGCCATTGCTACCCAGAAACTCCTAGTGGTAAACTATCCGCAAACGGAAATACTGGAACCTTTGCGGGACATCACTCGCGCTGAGGTAGTAGCTTTAATTTATCAAGCACTGGTAACTAGCGGTAAGCAAAAACCAATAATTTCTCCTTACATTGTCAATCCAGATGCTGATATTCCCTCATTTACCGATCTTAAGGGACACTGGGCAGAAGGATTTATTCGGGCATTAGTGAGTATGAATTTAACCCGTGGTTTTGCTGATGGTAGCTACCAACCAAATCAACTAATGACTCGCGCTCAGTATGCTGCTTTAATCGCAGCAGCTTTTAACCCCACTGCTAAACGTTCCGCACCAGAGTTTACTGATGTACCCAAGAATTTTTGGGCATACAAAGTTATTCAACAAGCAGCACAGGGTGGGTTTGTCGGTGGTTTTAATGATCGCACCTTCCGCCCGCAGCAAAATGTGCAACGGTTACAGGTGATTGTTTCTTTGGTCAACGGACTTAGTTTACCAGCAGCTAATGCTGATGTATTATCTGGGTTTAGCGATCGCAATAGCATTCCCGATTATGCTCGTACCGCAGTCGCAACCGCAACATTGCAAAAAATCATCGTCAATTACCCAGATACTAAACAAATTGCACCAACAAAAGAAGCAACACGGGCAGAAGTAGCAGCAATGGTATACCAAGCATTAGTTGCAATCGGGCGATCTCCAAAAATTAATTCACCATATATTGTTTCTCCTTTTGCAGTGGGGAAAGAGTAGAATGAAAGACACTCTTTTATCACTTAATGATTCCCCTTATCCCCAAAGGGAACCCTATCTTCCCCCTTCCCTTGTCTCCCCTTTCCCCAATCCCTGATCCCCAATCCCCGATCCCCGATCCCCAATCCCTGATCCCCAATCCCCGATCCCCAATCCCCTAAGAGTCTTCACAACAAATAAACTTATTTAAAACAATCTAAAAAACAGTAGCAAAAAGCTAGCCATATGCAACGGGAGCAAGATTTAGCCCTATTGCCTCAAACCGAAATTCCACCTTTTACACCAAGCTTGGGAACATCTGCCGACTTGGCAATAGCCTTATTGATTCACTATAGTTTTGATCTCAGTGGTTATCAGGCCAGTGAACTAGTTCATCGTTGGCAACAGCAATTCTCTGATAGTTGGTTACATATGGCAGTGATTGAAGCACTGTATCAGGGGCGTTATAAAGCGATATCAGTACAGCAAATATTAACACTTTGGCAACGACGAGGGCAGGCTGTCTTTCATTTCAATATGGAATTTGAGCGCCTAATTTGCAGTAAGTTTCCCGAAAGCTTGACTTCAGTGCCAACATGGTCTCAATTTTCTGCTTACCACAACCCTCGTCCCGATGAAGTGAAGCAGGAAAACCTGGAGACACGGGGATACGCAGACGCGGGAACACCGGGACAAGGGGGACACGGGGGACAAGGGGGACACGGGGACACTGGGACACTGGGACATGAGGACACGGAGAGATATATTGATAATTTCTCCGCGTCTCCCACTCACCGCGTCACCGTGTCTTCTTCCCTCCCCGCCACTCCTACTCCCAAATCACAACGCAAGCTGCTTCCAACTGCTGTAAATCATTCTCCGATTGAGCAATTTACTCCCCAAACAAGCGATCGCTCTCAGTCATTTACCTCAAAACTGAAAGCGATGTCTAATGACAAGCTACTAAGTGCCTATGCTCAAGAAACAATAAATGGTGAAATACCCTAAATTTTGAAATAATAATTAATGCGATCGCGTTATTTGATTTTGAATTTTAGATTTTAGATTGTGAAATATCTTACGTCAGTAATAATTAAGTCTTTCATATAACAGGGGCGACAGAAAAACACCCTGGTTGAAGTCGCCCTTCAAACAAAGGTAGTTATAGATCAACCATTAAACCGTGAATACGCTGATACTCACGTATCATGACGGCATTTTTTAACTCTATTTGAGAAAGAATAGAGTCAGGAAACTCTCCCAGTGCATAACGAGGCTGGTACCAACTTTGACTTTCAAAGTAACTCTGTAGCTTTTGCTCTTTAAAACGACGACCATGACGGGCATAGATTTCATTACGCATCAGCGTTAATTCCTTCCCATTACGACCCTTAAGGTCTGCTGAAGTGAGCAATCGCTGTTGGAATAAAGGCTTTGATGTTGCAGCCAATACTTGAGATTGAGGTAGTGGCGGTTCAGTTTGATTTTGATTAGCCTGGTTATTAGCTAGTTGTGGATTAGCCTTTTTAGGAAGAGATTTAGACAGTGGAGATGCAGTTTGATTCAAACTAGACTTTTTGGCGGGTTGCGAAGTCACCTGCGATTCGTTCTCCTCAGATGGCTCAAGTGCTGTAAAGCTTGACTCTGGGAGTTCGATTTCGGGTTTACTGATGTTTATTTTTTCTAAGGCATTGGTGCTGTATGCAGAAATATTACTGGCATATTTCTGTACTGATTTATTCTGCTTAGTGTTAGCTGAGGCAAATTGATCTGATATGACAGACCAACAGGAAACCCCTCCAACAGCAAATCCTCCAGCAAACATCATCGAAGCTAGCCCTACCTTAGAACTGAACCCTACGGTTGATGCTCGGCTGGGCATTTTTGTTTGTAGTCTGGACTGTGGTGAAGATGTCCGGGATTCTCGAGTGTAGTGGTCAATCTCATCGAGATTTTCATCATCCAGAAATATATAAGAAATTGTATCCAGCAATTTCTCCTGCTTCACAGGTTTATAGACTGAGTTTTCTTGGGTGGATTGTGTTGTTGACTCAGTAGGTTCGTAAAGGGGATAGCGTTGAATTGGATATATTGGTATTTCAGCAGATTTACCACAGGAGTTTTGTTTGATAAAGTCTGCTCTTGGTACAACAACTCTTTGAATCAAGGTAGTTTGCTGGAAAATTTCTTGTTGTTGTTTGTCTGACTCAGGTTTGTTTGGATCTGCTTCAGTTTCTAAACACTGGAGATCAATCATATCGGGATCATTCTCTCCTAATGGGAGTGAGAGTAGATTAGGGATGCCAAACACTTCCCCCTGTTGTGTATCATCAGGTTTATCGCAGTTCGTTTCGTTGAAAGTGGTCCTTTTGCAAGTATCCATGTTGCTGTTGAGAGTCTAGGTGGTTGTCTATGCTGCAAGTGCAAGAGGTGTTTGTGGAAGGATTTCCACACTAGTGTTTCTCACTAAAAGTACTAGGAAAAAGATGTTACTGTTATGGTTTTTACGATGAAGTCTTTCTATCTTCTCAATCTACTGTGGAATTTTGCAACTGTTTGACTATCAATTTTGACACAATTTTCTATACTCGCGTGAAAATAGCAACCGCGAGAAGATGGTAAAAAGGGCGTATTAGTAAGGGTGAAGAAGTAATTGTTAAATTTTTATTAAAGAACTAACTGTCTTAAAAATGGGGATCGGGGACAAGGGGGACAACTTCTCAGTTATCAGTTACCAGTTTAATTTGATCACTGATCACTGATAACTGTTAACTGATAACTGATTCATGCCCCATGCCCTAGTATCCAATTGGCTCAATCACAGTTCTCAAACCATTATTGTTAAGAATAGCTAACATTTGCTCGGCATTATACCGATTGCTAAACACTCCTGCTTGCATAACTGCTTTACCTTCCCAGAAAGTGGGAAAGGAACCAGGGGCTAGAAATCTGACTAATTCTTGATCTCTTTGAGTTTGTACTTCTGCTATTACCCGGTAGCGCGTGCCTAGTGAACCGCCAGCATAGGCTGTAGTTGAAGGATTTTTGGATACTGGTAGTTGATTCTTAACAGGAACATTATTGCTAGGAATAGCTGGAGATTGCACCACTGGCAATGATGGGATTTGATTTGTTGCCGTTTTGACTGATGTGGGTGTGACTGGATTAGGTGGAGATTGGGGTTGAGGTGCAACAAATTCGACTGTATTTGGTGCTACCTGTACATAATTGATTTGTGGTGTACTTGCTTGTTGCCAACCTGTAGCTGTTTGTTTAACTGTCAAGCTGCTAGGAATAGGAAATCTCGCAGTGTTTCTTGAGGTTGGTGATTTTGGTTGGCTAGAAGTCGTAGCTAATCTAGGAGTGGCTGGTTGTATGGATTGCTTTGGCTTGGTAACAGTGCCAACAACCTTAGAAGTCGAATTAGCTGGTTGTAGTGGTAGTAGTTGTCTGTTTAATGGTTTGGAAGCCCTGTTAACAGAAGAAGATACAACAGGCGAGGGAGAGGGAGGTAGTGACGGCTGAAAAGATTGGAGAACGGGAAGAGGGGGTAATTTCCGGGTGGAAGTAGCCGTAGTGGTTATGGTGTTAGTAGAGACACTGGGAGCAGAAAAGGTGATTTCCTGGTTTACTGGTGTTTTCTGGATGCTATTTGTGGTAGTGGGAAGGGATGGTAAATTTTGAGCGATCGCATCTGTTGTACCACTTGTGTTAACATCGCCAGCAATGCGATCGCCAGCAATAATGTTTCCATAGGCAGTAATAATCTGCTTAGTAGCACTAGCATTGATATCATAGCGACCATTGTTGCGAAACTGATTACCACCTGCTTCCGAAGTGTTACCTAAATCTGGTTGTGCTTGGGATAATATCACCAACCCATCCTCTTGATTACCCTCAATCACGTTATTCCGCAAAATGGGTCGAGAAGAAGCTTGCACAATGATTCCACTTCTATTGTTAATAATTCGATTACCTACCACCAGAGGATGAGCTTTTTGAGCAATGTTGATACCAAAGCCTGTTTGTTGAAACACATTCTCTCGTATTTCTGCACCAGAGGTATCAGTCACAGTAATCCCGTTAGCACTATTGCGCTCAAATAAATTGTTGCGGATGATCGGTGCAGTGTTGCCAGTGACAGTAATTCCATCTTGAGTATTACCAACAAATGTATTATCTGTAACAGTAAGATTGTTAGACTCAATCCATAAACCGTAACCACGTGGATTGGAGTTTGTCACCGTTATCCCTGTTAGTTTTGCTCCTTTGGCACTGACAATGGCGACATTTTTACTACCAAAACTCCGACTCAGGTAATCACCACCTCCACTGATGATGATGTCACGGCCTTTGCTACTACCATCTCCTTGAATGCTAATACCGGGCTTGAGTATCAATGGAAACTCTTCTCCTGCCTCAGTGGTGTAAGTTCCCTTAGCAAGCAGAATCACAGTATTGGGGTTAGCAACTCGCAAAGCCTGGGTAATAGTTTTCAAAGGACTATTTTCATCCCCGGTTCCCTGCTTGTCATTTCCGACACTTGGGTTGACAAACAACGCATTTACCTGAGAGATTGTTTTCTCAGTATGGTGTATCTGCTTTTGTGGTGGAGATGTCTGAGCAATGGCGCTATTAAAGTAACAGCTAATAAGCATCAGACTTGCAACTCCTATACCAGCAGCGTTCAGAAACAAACGCGCCGAATGATAAATAAAAAGCATTGTTACTTCTAAGTACGGATGTGAATTATGCTTTAAATTAATCTTCTGTGCTGCTAGAACGTCAGCCTGACAAGACTTAGAAACAACGAGGGGTAAATTCACTTTTTCTGCACTCCTTACAACCAATTAGCAATTTTTATACTCTCTAAATTGCAAAAATGTCGATGATATCACTCACATATGGGATCGGGGATTGGGGATCGGGGATCAGGGATCGGGGATCGGGGATGATAAGGGGGACAAGGGAGACAAGGGAGACAAGGGAGACAAGGGAGACAAGGAAACTCTTAGCAGTAAGACGTGGTGACAAATGAGAATAACCGATCCCCGATCCCCATTCCCCGATCCCCGATCTCCTTCACTCCAGGAGTAGAGGTTATAGTAAAAATATTTTATAATTCCTATTTTCTAATTCTTTATCTCGAACCTCAAATTTTTAATTTAAAGAAACAAAATATATGAAAAAATTATTGCAACTATGAAAGGGACTGACTGTTACGATCAAAACACTAATGGGATTGTTGTAATGGTCGAGCCATACAGCCAAAGAGAGCAAGTAAGTCAAGTTATTTGTCGCATCTTAGATGCAAATTTAGATCGTGCGCGTGAAGGTTTGCGAATTATTGAGGAATGGTGTCGCTTTGGTTTAAATAATACCCAGTTAACTGGGGAATGCAAGCGGATGCGGCAAGAATTAGCAACCTGGCATACTGCTGATTTAAGGGCGGCTCGAGATACACCGGGTGATCCTGGTACTGAATTAACCCATCCCCAGGAAGAACAGCGTGCTAGTATCAAATCTTTGCTACAAGCTAACTTCTGTCGAGTAGAAGAAGCTATGCGGGTGCTGGAAGAATATGGCAAGCTTTATCACCCAAATATGGGGAAAGCTTTGAAGCAGATGCGTTACCGGGTTTACACCCTAGAAAGTAATTTGATGGGTTATCAACGACATCAGTTACTTGTGCGATCGCATTTATATCTTGTTACCTCCCCCAGTGACAAAATACTAGATACAGTCGAAGCTGCTCTCAAGGGAGGATTAACTTTAGTACAGTATCGCGATAAGAAAGTTGATGATGCTGTCCGTCTCCAACAAGCTCAGAAATTACGGCAGTTATGTCATACTTATAACGCCATTTTTATTATCAATGACCGAGTAGATATAGCTTTGGCTGTTGATGCAGACGGGGTACATCTGGGACAACAAGATATGCCTATTGCTATGGCTCGACAATTGCTGGGGCCTCACCGCTTGATTGGTCGTTCTACCACAAATTCCGAGGAAATGCAACGGGCTGTCAAAGAAGGAGCAGATTATATCGGTGTTGGGCCTGTTTATGAAACTCCTACAAAAGAAGGTAAGGCTGCTGCTGGTTTAGATTATGTTCGTTACGTTGCGAAAAATTGTTCTATCCCTTGGTTTGCTATTGGCGGTATCGATCCCAACAACATCAATGATGTGATTGATGCTGGAGCGAAGCGTGTAGCAGTGGTGCGTGGCATTATGCAAGCCGAACAACCTACTTTAGTGACACAATATTTTCTATCGCAGCTGAATCGTATTCAACCAGATCCTGATCATTCCTATGTCGAATCAAATTACTATCCAGATCAATGGTGAACCTCGTAGCTGTGTACCTGAAACTGTTCTACCTGAATTACTTCAACAACTAGGGTTTAATCCTCGCTTGGTGGCAGTAGAATACAACGGTGAAATTTTACACCGTCAGTGTTGGCAAGAAACAAAAGTACAGCAAGGCGATCGCTTAGAAATTGTCACTATTGTTGGTGGGGGTTAATATTCAATTGCAGGGGGAGACACGGGAGACAAGGAAAGGAGGATTTATGTTTTGAAATTTCCTAAGTCAGCAAACAAGAATAGCGGGATTCGGGTATATAAAGCCATCGGTGCAAGCTTCTTTTGTTTGCTAGTATTTTTCCCCTACGTCCTAGTTGTTCGCGTAGTTGCTGGTTTTCACAAAGCTGGCGAAATGCTTGAAACATTTCTAAACCAGAATAGGGATTGACAATTAAGCCGTTTTCCCCATGACGAACTGTATCTGTCACCCAACCAAAGTTTGAGGCAATAATAGGTTTACCAAAGTAAGCTGCTTCTAAGTAGACCATGCCAAAACCTAAGTGACTGCTAGCACTGCGATCAAATAAAGTTAGTAAAGCAAATATATCGCAGGCTGCATAGTAACCAGCCAATTCCCGTTCAGCAACATGTCCAGCAAAGTGTACCCATCTGTCTAAGCGCAAGCGTCGTACTTGAGATTGTAATTTTGCCTCAAAAGGGCCTTGTCCACACAGTATGTAATGAACTTCCAGCCCGAAAGTGAGCAGTAGTGGTAAATTATCTATGACTAAATCAAAACCTTTATACTGTTGTAGATAGCCGACCGAGAGAATTACTACTGCATTTTCTGGAATGTCATGGTTGTTGCGTACCCGTAGACGTAATTCCTCAATTGCGGTAGGACTGGCTACACCAAATTTTTTTCTTCTAACTACAGGATGAATAACGTGAGTGGGGGTGTTGATCTGAAAATGAGTGGTGAGTAAATCTCGTGTCCAGCCACTATTGCAAACAATACCTTCTGCTCTTTTTAAAGTCAATGCAAACAGCGATCGCATTATCGGATTGCGTAAAGTATATAAAATATCATTTCCATGTAGATAGATAAAAAAGCGAATCGGTAAAAGATAGCTCAAAAACAACAGTGAAATAAAATCGTAGCCATGACCCCATTCGATATAGCGGTAATGATAGCGAAAATAAAGTTTTATTGCGAAAACAGCTGACCAAATTATATTTAGAGTTGGTTTGAGGATATTTTTGCTCAAACCATCACGCCAAGACTGGGGAATGTGCCAACGATACACAGGAAATACCTGTGACTTGTCAAAAGCTTGATCTCCTGCACAACTAGCAGTCAGAAGAATTACCCGATCTGTATCTTGTAGACAGCGATTATAAATATACTCCTCAATACCACCTTCTCTGGGTAGAAAAGTGCGGCATACGACTAGAATATCTGGAGATACAGTTTGTTCTCCAACGGTCGCTACCCTTGATGAAATCTGTTCCATCAGAAATTTAATAAATAAAATTTAAAAACTGATTTCGCTGTTGGTTGATAGTAAAGGCGTACAAATGTACGCCCCTACTGAATTAATAATTACATCAATCTCAAGTGTTGTCACACAACTAATTCAGTAGTGCGCTACACATTCTTAACACACTTCTCAGATTTGATATTCACTTTATTAATCAACTCTTAACTATTCTTTTAAGAACTTGTAGGTCTTGGGTTTTATAGTTGCGATCGCTACATCTCTAGCTGCATAATCGCAAAGAATTGTGTAACCGTTACTTAGTATAGATGTAATCAGTAGAATAACTAAATACCATCAAAATGTTCTGCCAAAATGCCGAATAGAAGTGGTTGGGGATCGGGGAAAGGGGAAAGGGGATTATTATTCTCCCTGCTCCCTTGTCCTCCCAATCCCCGCTCCCCGCTCCCCGATCCCCAAACAAGTACGGTTATTGCGACCGGATTAGGCTAGAGGATAGCTGCAAACACAGGATAAGAAACGATAAATTTAATATGTAGCTAGTGATGAGAGCTACTTTCACTTTTATATTCCCTGCATGGTACAGGCTAGCGTCACTCACCAAACGCAAAAACATTCCACCTTTGGACAAATTAATCAATATCGTTTTTCAAGTAACTGTGTTATGCATAAAAAACTACAACAAGTCTTCAAACCACTTTTAAAGCCGCTACTCCTCCTCTTTTTGGTGTTCACGTTGGCGCTGAGTCATGCTGACGGCGCATTAGCAGCTAGTGGGGGTCGAATTGGTGGTGGTTCCTTCCGAATGCCTAGTAGTGGTCGTGGCTACTCCTCACCCCGCACTTATGCACCTCCTGGTGGGGGATACGGCGGTGGATATTATCCAGGGTATCCAGGTGGTGGATTCGGATTTCCTTTTATAGTGCCAATATTTGGTTTTGGTGGTGGACTATTTGGCCTGTTGATTTTTTTGGCGATCGCTGGCTTTTTAGTACAATCATTCCGTCGTGCTGTGAGTGGTGGTGGTGACGATATCGATTACAGCAGCAACCCTACAGTTTCCATCAGTCAGTTACAGGTGGGTTTATTAGCTAATGCCCGTAGTTTACAACCAGAACTCAACTACATTGCCGAAACTGCTGATACCAATTCTTCACAGGGTAGAGCTGAAGTCTTACAAGAAGCTAGCCTCGCTTTACTCCGTCATCCAGAATATTGGGTCTATGCAGGTGGTGGTACTCAACAAGCACGTCTGAATGCAGCAGAATCAACATTCAACCGTTTAGCATTGGCTGAACGTAGCAAGTTCAGCGAAGAAACTTTGTCTAACTTCAACAATCAGCTCAAAGCCGCACGCAAAGAGGCTTTACCGTCTGCGGATGAACTCGACAACCCAACTCGCCTAATCAGCGAAGGACCAGGAGAATACATCATTGTGACTCTGTTGGCTGCGACTCTTGGTAAATTTGAAATACCACAAATCAACAACGCCGATGACTTGCGTCAAGCCTTACGTCAAATCGGTAGTATTCCTGGTGAACAACTGTTAGCCTTTGAAGTACTGTGGACTCCACAAGCAGAAGGCGATGTCCTTACCAGTGAAGATGTTTTGGCACAATATCCAGAACTGAAACTGGTTTAATTGTTTTGTTTGTGTCGGGATAACCGAAAAATTTTGCTTCTAAATCATTCGTCGTAAACAACAAGATCCCCGACTTCGCAAGAGTTGTCGGGGATCAGGCTCTCTAAATACTGACAACTCCTATACCCCACACCCCTAGTTTTGGTCATTGCGAAACTCCAACATGAAAGGAAGCGTCAACACGTAAGGATTCTCATTAAATCTGCAACAATAATTTTAGAGAAACTGTCACGATTACGTAATTAACTAGACTGAAAAATAAGGTTGTGGTTATGCGATTTTCCCAACTACCCAGGTCTATTCGACAACTCGGAACCCATTTATTAGCCATAATTTTAGGAGTTGTACTAACTGTTGGCACTCTCCAAGTGTCACCTTCCCAAGCTGACCCAGCACCTAAGTCAGTTACAAATGACACACCACAACTTATTGCTCAAAAGCAATCACCAGCCACAGCAGCTATTGGTAACAGCAGCTTTGTGACTGCGGCTGTGAATCGTGTGGGTGTGGCTGTAGTGCGGATTGATACTGAGCGTACAGTTACCCGTCGTCTCCCTGATATTTATGAGGACCCATTTTTCCGCAGGTTTTTTGGTGAAAGTTTCCCTCAACAGTTACCCCCGGAACAATTACGTGGCTTAGGTTCTGGTTTCATTATTGACAAAAGTGGCTTAGTTATGACTAATGCCCATGTAGTCGATAATGCTGATAAAGTCACAGTCCGCCTTAAAGATGGGCGCACTTTTGAGGGCAAAGTTCAAGGTGTGGATGAAGTCACCGATTTGGCTATAGTTAAGATTAACGCTGGCGGTGATTTGCCTGTAGCACCTTTGGGTTCTTCTTCTAATGTCCAAGTAGGAGACTGGGCGATCGCAGTTGGTAATCCCTTGGGATTTGACAACACCGTTACCTTGGGAATTGTCAGTACCCTCAGACGTTCTAGCGCCCAAGTTGGTATCCCTGACAAGCGCTTGGACTTTATTCAAACAGATGCTGCAATTAACCCTGGAAACTCTGGTGGACCGTTATTGAATGACCGAGGCGAAGTCATCGGTATTAACACAGCAATTCGTGCTGATGCAATGGGGATTGGTTTTGCTATTCCCATCGACAAAGCCAAACAAATCACAGCTCAACTGCAACGCGGTGGTAAAGTAGCTCATCCTTACTTGGGTGTGCAAATGATCACTCTCACATCCCAGTTAGCCAAAGAAAGCAACAATGACCCCAATTCTCAGTTCCTGATTCCAGAAGTGAACGGGGTTTTAGTAATGCGGGTTTTACCTAATTCTCCAGCTGCTACAGCAGGTATCCGACGCGGAGATGTGATCACCCAAATCGATGGACAAGCAATTACTAGTGCTGAACAACTGCAAAATCTTGTGGAAGACACTCGTATCGGCCAAGTATTACAGGTGAAAGTCCAACGCGGAAATCAGACACAGCAATTATCAGTACGCACAGATGAATTAAAGGGTGCTTCGTAATTAGTTACTAGTTGGTTGTTGGTTGTTGGTTGTTGTTTTTTCCAGACAACAAACAACAACCAACTAACTTACTTTTTTACTAAAAACTGACGCAAACTTAGTAAATTCAAACTTTGTCCTAAAGCAAGTGGCAAAATTGAGATTCCTTCTAGGCGAGATTGTACCCAACCTTCCCCCCAGTACCATTCGTGAAAACCATCAATTCCTTGACTCAAGATTAAGCGCAGACGATTGGAATCTGCGACATCGACTTGATGATGAATCGCAACTGGCCCGAATCGAGTTGTAAACTGAAATCCTGGATGTAATTGTTCTGGCATTCCGATGGAAAGACGACCAGAGAGTAGCCATTTTTCTAGTTGTGCAGGACGCAGCAGACTGTCACTAATAGCAGTTGCTGGTGCTTCTATTTCTATCCTGAGTTGAGTTTTTTGGAAATTACCTAGCATTGTTAACGCGATCGCTTTTTCTTTTAGTATGACAAAGACTTGAGATCAGCAGTACTAAATGCATCTGACACCGATAGCGATCGCAAACTTAGAGACTTCCAAATCAAAAATATCGGCGTTGCAAGGGATAGGGGAAAGCCGCTTGTGGTTGGTACGGTTATTATCATCCTTGTTTCCTAATATTTAGTCACTTTTGATCAAGCTATGAATTTAAAATAAAGAAAGTAAAATTGTAAAGAAATGTAAGGATTTTCATGGCGGATCAATTAATTCGCGCTACAGCAGCCGATGGTGGAATTCGTGCAGTCGGTGCAATCACTACTCGTATAACAGAAGAAGCACGACAGCGCCATCAGATGTCTTATGTTGCAACAGCTGCTCTGGGTCGGACTATGACAGCTGGCTTGTTGATGGCATCTAGCATGAAGCGAACTGGCTCTAGGGTCAACATCCGAGTCAAAGGTGATGGTCCTTTGGGTGGTATACTAATAGATGCAGGTCTAGATGGCACAGTGCGTGGCTATGTAGGCAACCCAGCAGTGGAACTACCCCCCAATGCTCAAGGCAAGTTAGATGTCGGTGGTGCAGTTGGTGATGGCTTTCTTTATGTAGTACGCGATATTGGTTACGGCTATCCCTACTCTAGTACAGTTGAACTTGTTTCTGGTGAAATAGGAGATGACGTGGCTCATTACCTAGTAACATCAGAACAAACACCTTCAGCACTAGTATTAGGTGTATTTGTAGAACCAAGTGGAGTGACACAAGCAGGTGGTCTACTAGTGCAAGTTTTGCCGAAAGCAGCCAGGGATGAAGCTTTAATCGAAACTTTAGAATCACGAGTTGCAGCTTTAAGCGGGTTTACGCCTCTGCTGCAAGCTGGTAAGTCTTTAACAGAAATTTTTCAAGACTTGCTGGGAGATATGGGAGTGTCGTTATTTTCCGAAACTCAAATACTACGTTTCCACTGTGCTTGCTCTTTTGATCGGGTTTTAGGAGCGCTAAAAATGTTGGGAGAAGAAGAACTGCAAGACATGATCATAAAAGATGATGGCGCAGAGGCAACTTGTGATTTTTGTGGGACAGTTTACCAAGCAAGTAGCGATCATTTAGCTCAATTAATCGTTGATTTGCAAGCAGAATCATCTGCTACAAGATAAGAGTATAAAATTATCCTGGGTTTCGAGGGTAGTAATGATATCTATGGAGATAGAACCATGCAAGAGGTAGATTTTTCTTGGTGAGAAAGTTACCATGGCAACAGCATAGTTGCGATTCAGAGCAAATCGCTATTAAACTACTTTGGTGTGAGAGATGACAGAACGGGATATTCCAAAAAGTTGGTCACTAGGCAAAGCCAGAGAGCCAGATATAACAACAAGATTATCCCGCTCAGGGCAATTAAATGAGACTAAAATGTCTGGTGTACCACCTGCCGACTCTAGCTCCAAGTCTGTGAAGCAGTCCAAACCAAACACTTCTGAACAACTACCTCCCAGTGGTCGTGGTTCTGGGAAAGTTCCACGCTGGTTAAAAAGCTGGGTTCTGTGGGTGCTGTTGTTAACATTAGTACCCGGAAGTATAGCATTTATGGCAACATCAATGCTGTTAAAGTTGCCATCTGCCCCGAATTGCCCATCTATTTTTTGGCCTTTGGCTAGTGCGTCAGTACGCTTACATTGTGCTCAACTAGCTGCTTCTAAACAAACTGTCAAAGACTTACTGCAAGCGATCGCTCTGGTGAAACAATTACCACAAAGCCATCCTTTACGATCAGAAATAGACCGTTTACTAGAACAATGGTCACGGGATATTTTAAAATTAGCTGACGAAAGTTTCCAACAAGGCAAATTAGAAGAAGCCATCGCCACTGCGAGACAAATCCCTGAAGACATGGCTGCTCATAAATTAGTAACAGAGCAAATTACCGACTGGGAAAAAATTTGGTCAGAAGCAGAGGGTATTTACCAACAAGCAGAAAATGAAATGCGCGAACAACACTGGCACGACGCATTTATGGCAGCTGCTAAATTATTACGAGTAGATAATAAATTTTGGTCAAGTATAAAATATGACCAATTAAATAGATTGATCACGACCGCACGGGAAGATGGCGATAAACTCGCAAAAGCGGAAAATCTTGCCCAAAGCGGTAGCGTAGATAATTTACTCAAAGCGATTAAAATTGCAGAGTCAATCCAAAAGGAAAGTTACGTTTACCAAAAAGCTCAAGAAGCAATCCCCCAATTTGGGCGCACAATGCTAGATTTGGCACAGAAAAGACTAGATAATCGTGAAGCCGATGAAGCCATCTCTATTGCTCAACAAATTCCTCTGAGTACAGGCTTACAGTCAGAAACAGAAGACTTCGTTGCGATCGCAGAAGCCCAAAGAAATGCTTGGATTGGTAATGTTGCTGGTTTAGAGACAGCAATTAGCCAAGCTCAACAAATTGATCCATCGAGAGCTGTCTACGACAAAGCACAACAGTTAATTGCGCGTTGGCAACTAGAAATTGAAGATGTCTCTAAACTGGAAAAAGCAAGGGAAATCGCGAGTCAAGGAACAATCAACGATTTAACAGCAGCTATTGCAGAAGCACAACAAGTTCCCGAAAACAACCCGCGTGGGGAAGAAGCAAGAGCAGAAATCAATGGTTGGGTTGCTCAAATACAGACAATCGAAGATAGACCTTATTTAGAACGCGCTGAAGAGATCGCTGTGTTAGAAGATATTAACTCTTTGGGTGCGGCGATCGCTGAAGCTAACCAAATTCGTCGAGGACGGGCATTATATAGAGAAGCACAGAGGAAAATTGCCATTTGGACGGCGAAGATAGAGCGCATAGAAGACCAACCTTACTTGGATCAAGCGCGAGAACTAGCTAGGAGTGGGAACCTTAGCGCCGCTATTAACGTTGCTCAACAAATACCTTCAGGTAGGGCGCTATCTGGTGAAGCACAAGCCGCTATAGATGATTGGCGATCGCAAATTCGCGCCCGCGAAAACTGGAAGAGAGCGCGAGAAGTGGCATTAACTGGTACTCCCCAAGCTCTAGCAGAGGCAATTAGATTAGCCAATCGAGTACCTCGTAGTAATATTTTAAGTAGTGATGCGAGCATTGCGATCGACCAATGGAGTCAGCAAATATTGGATATAGCACGCTCTCAAGGTGAGTCTGATATTTCCAGAGCGATCGAAACAGCCAAGCTCATTCCACGCAATTCGGCTGTTTACAATGCTGCACAAGAACAAATTCGTACTTGGCGCGAATTTCTGAATCCTGCACCTACACCAGAGCAACAATTTGACCCATTATTGCCAAATAGGTTTCAACCGCAGCAGTAATCTGAATTCCCTATGGGTGTAGGAATAGAATGAAAAATTATTCCACTTACACCCTCACATCCCTATACCCCTACATCCTTTTTCTGTGAAATCAGAAATCTAACATAATTCGGTTGAATTCATACATACATGTTATAAAAATGATTTAATTGCTAATTAGACAATTTAAAAACTTTCCTGCCAACTTTGAATTCGGCATGGATGATTTAATAATGAGCTATGATTTTTCACTGGAAAGTAATAATATGACCAAGGGTTTATTCTCGTCTGACCTGGTCGAGGAGACTTATGGGGCAAAAAAGATAAAATTGCTTGCAGAATAACCTATCATACTCTGATTGTGGTAAATATAGCCTTCCAGTGGCTGCAATATCAATAAATTTCTTGAATTTTTATATAGAGGCAATAATGACTAACATTACTAACTTTAATAAAAAAAACAATCAAAATCAAGCATTGCGGCACCAATCTCCATATCAGGAACAAAATCTTAGCCAGGGAGATAATCAAGATACAGACATTCAAATACCAGATTTTTCGGAAGAAAGTGCTATTTATAACATTTCAAATCGCGGTCGTATAGTTGTTTTGATTGATGGTTCCAACCTTTTTTATGCAGCTTTGCAATTAGGGATTGAAATTGATTACTCCAAACTACTGTCTCATCTCGCAAAAGGCGGTAAATTGCTACGTGCTTTCTTTTATAGTGGAGTTGACCGCACCAACGACAAACAACAGGGTTTTTTGTTATGGATGCGTCGCAATGGATATCGTGTTGTCACCAAAGATGTAGTTCAGTTTCCTGACGGCTCTAAAAAAGCCAATTTAGAAGTAGAAATTGCTGTAGACATGCTGACTTTGGCTTCCTACTGCGACACTGTAGTTTTAGTGAGTGGAGATGGAGACTTAGCCTATGCTGTCAATGCAGTTTCCTACAAAGGAGTGAGAGTAGAAATCGTCAGTCTGCACTCAATGACTAGCGAAAGTCTCATTAATTATGCCGACTGCTTTATTGATCTCGATAGTATCAAAGAAGAAATTCAAAAAGTTTCTAATACTAGTTATATGTAGTCATTAGAGACGCGATTATACTCTTACCTTGAAGCCGCTCTGACGAGCGTCTACGCGTCTGTACAATAGTAATTGGTCATTGGTCATTAGTTTTTCTCCCTTGTCCTCTTTGTCTCCCTTCCCTTGTCCCCGATCCCCGATCCCCGATCCCTGATCCCTGATCGCCCTATTTCGTCTGAAAAATATTCTGTACCATTTTTTTATCTGTATTTGCAGCAGCTTTGTCCAGTTCTGCAATCTCATGAGAGTTGAGTTCCCAACCTAAAGCACCAATATTATCTTGCGCCTGTTCTGCACTCTTGGCTCCTGGGATGGGAATTGCTCCTTTGCAGATGCACCAGTTGAGAGCTACTTGAGACATGGTTTTATTTCGAGATTGAGCGATCGCTCGCAAACACTCTAAAAGCGATCGCACTCCTGGTAATAACTGTCGAAACAATATTCCCCGGATACCTTTGGGAAACGGGCCTTGTTCAGAATATTTACCTGTTAATATTCCCAACGCCAAAGGACTGTAAGCAATTAATTTAATCCCCAGTTCGTCACAAACCTCCTTAATTCCCAGTTGGGTGACAGGATAAGTAGATAGTAATGAGTATTGAACTTGCAGAGTCGCAATTGGTATTCCTCGTTCTGCAAATTTTTTATGTACCTGTTTGAGCCGTTTCGAGCCGAAATTCGATAAACCTACTCCTTTCACCAAACCTTGTTCGTAGAGATCCGCTAAACCATTCAACAGCGCTTTTTCTTGCCAAGGAGCATAGTTAGCTGTAGACCAGTGCATTTGTACCAAATCCACATTTCTTCCCAAGCGTTCAGCAGAAGCTTGACAAGCTCGCACCATCGACTGGCGTGTCAATCTCCAAGGATAAGCAGCAAGTTTAGTCGCAATGCAAATATTTTCTTGATTTATACCTTGATATTCTTGAGTAAATTTTCCCAAAAGTAACTCACTACGACCATTTAATTTCCCCGTTCCGTAAGAGTCACCCGTATCAAACAAAGTCACACCATTACTCACACACAGGTCAAAGACTGCTTGCAATTGGTGATCCATACTTTCATCGTATCCCCATAGCAGCCGATTGCCCCATGCCCAAGTTCCACAACCCATTGTTGGCAGAAAAAGTTTTTTGTCATTTGTCATTTGTGATTTGTTATTAGTCATTGATAGAGACGCGAGGAACATCGCGTCTGTACTTTTTAGGCTTATTTACTTTCCAAAATTCATTATTAAACAATTCAATACATTCAATAAACTTATCCCTGGATTAAGTATTTCCCCTTCATGCGAAAGTGATACTAGGCACTAATGTGTTAGTTGCTGCGTCAATTATTTCACTGTGCTTAGTCTGCTTCAATTTCAAAAGACAGGCAGTAACTAGATTCGCACGGAATGAACAACTACTGATTAACCAGTTCGTAGACACGATGGCTAGTAAACTTCATCAACCAAGCAGACGATCGCACATGTGGGTAGATAAAAAATCAGACAAATCTCAAACTTGGTGGCGTCTTCGCAGGCGATCGCTGAAATTTCTTCTCCCACTACTTTTTTTAATCTCATTCTTGACGGTGTCCTTAAGCAACAACCTTAACTTTGCCACAGCACAGGTTCCTCGTCAGGAAATTCGTGGTGTGTGGATGACCAACAATGACTTTAACACCCTTAGAGATCGTGCCAAAGTCGAAAATGCCGTTAGTCAATTACGGGATTTGAACTTTAACACAATCTATCCTGTAGTGTGGAATTCTGGTTATGTCATGTATCCTAGCGCCGTAGCTAAACGCGAAGGTATTCAACCCTTTGTATTGCGAGGCTCAGACGGACATGATATTTTAGCAGACTTAATTAACCAAGCCCATCGCAAGGGACTACTTGCGATTCCCTGGTTTGAGTTTGGTTTTATGGCTCCCCAGATGTCCGAACTAGCCATGAATCATCCAGATTGGTTTACCCAAAAACGGGATGGTAGCCAAACTTCCATCAGTGCTGCGGGTGAGGTAATGTGGCTCAATCCCTTTCATCCAAAAGTCCAAGAGTTTATCACTAATCTTGTGGTGGAAATCGTCACTCAATATGATGTCGATGGTATTCAGTTTGACGACCACATGAGTTTACCCCGCGAATTTGGCTACGATAAATACACAACTGCCTTGTATACGCAGGAAACTAAAAAGAACCCACCCAGTAATCCTGAAGATGCAGCATGGATGCGCTGGCGGGCAGATAAAATCACAGCTTTTATGGTACAACTCAATCAAGCTGTGAAAGCCAGAAAACCTGGTGCAATTTTCTCTGTTTCTCCCAATTACTACGACTTTGCTTATAAATTCCAGTTGCAAGATTGGCTAGCTTGGCTCGATCAAAATATTGTCGATGAGCTGATCATGCAAGTGTATCGTCCCAATTTGCAAAGTTTCGTCGCCAAGATTTCCCGTCCTGAAATTCAACTCTCACAACAAAAGATACCAACTGGCATTGGTATTATGACAGGGTTGCGAAATAATCCAGTACCTATACAACAAATTAATTCCCAGGTGCGAGCTGCCCAAGAACGCGGTTTAGGTGTAGCTTTCTTCTATTACGAAAGCTTGTGGGAATACGCACCTGAACCACCAGACAAGCGACAAGCTGCATTTAGAACCTTGTTTGCAAATCCTGCACTCCGCGCCAGAGTTGAACAACCATTAGAAGCCACAATCAACACTCAACAGTAAACAGTTATCAGTGATCAGTTATCAGTTATATCAGGTTCGCTTGATTACTTATAATTCCCTTTGAACCCCACCCCGGCTTCGCCACCCCTCCCCGCTTGCGGGGAGGGGGTTGGGGGTGGGGTGCAATGACTGTGGGAAGTATAACTAATTATCCGAACCTGATATTATCAGTCAAAATTTTATACTTGTTAACTGATAATTGATAACTTTAGCCAAGTTATTATTCCTGTATTTAATTCTGCTGACATTTTCTGTATTTCTTACATGTTCCTCAAATTTTCTATTGATTGCGATCGCCCTACTCTTTCCCTCTCCCAGCTAGAAAAACTTGTTGAGCAGTTAGATTTAATTCTGGAAATGTTGGTGATACTATGCGATCGCTGTTCTTAAACTGAGTGACAGTGTACTCACCTTCAACTAGGGAATAGACCGATATAGTTGGTTGTTTAGGATTGCTAATAAATCGCTTACCGCCTAAAGCTAGGTAATCTACAATCCAGTATTCTAATATTCCAATTTCTTCGTATTTACCTAATTTTGTAAAATAATCATCACGCCAGTTAGTACTAACTACTTCAATCACTAAAGGAATTGATGACCCGTAAATTACAGTTGATTCCCTTTCCCAAAGCGGTTCATTTTGTAGTTGCGCTTGGTTAACAATTAGTATATCTGGTGAGTAAGCAGACTCGCTTTGTTGAGATTTAACCAATGCTGTTTTTGGTATGAGATAGGGGAGCTTTGATTGATAGCATTGAACACCCAGCTGTATTGATAAAAATCCTGTAACCTCTTCATGACCTCCTAGCGGCTGTGGTATTTTAATAATCACTCCATCATGCAATTCATAGCGTCCCTCATTAGGCTTCCACTCTACAAATTCTTCAAACGTCAAGAGTTTTGGTAAAGCTTGTGTCATTTTTACCTCCTTATTGGACGTTCATGCAGTGTCCTGTAATTCAACCATGTGCATTTTTCAATTTCATCAAGCCTTGGTTGACAATTTTTAAACACACAGCCAACCACACTAAACCTGCGGCGTAGCCAACCAACACATCAGTCGGCCAGTGTACACCGAGATAAAGCCTAGTCAAACCGATCGCACTAATTAAGCCAGCAGTCGAAGCAAAAATAAGCTGCTTATGTTGAGGAAATTGCTTGGCTAAGGTGTAACCAATAAAACCATAAATTACCATTGATACCATAGCGTGTCCGCTAGGAAAACTGTAGTGACCCACATTTACCAGATGATCCCACAGTGCAGGACGCGCTCTACAAAATAGTTCTTTGAGAAAAATATTCAAGCCGATCGCACCAACTACGGCCATACCCAAGCTGGTTGCTTCCCCAGGACGCTGATTGTACGCCGATCTAGTTCCCAATCCCAGACAAAGCAACAGCAAAAAAAGCGGATCACCCAAAAAAGTGATACTAAGCATGATCCGGTCTAAAACTGGCGTATGTAATTTTTGAATTGTTAATAAAATTACTTCGTCTAGCCCACATCTATGTAGTAATACAGTGCTGAAAACCAGGGTGGAAACAGCACCTGACACCAAAGCAAGTTCGCTACCAGCTTTGGCTAGTTCTTTCTCTACAGGTGTACTCAGGATAGGTAAATTCTTGTCTGGAGCTAGTTTTTGATTCTGTTTACTGTAATCTACAACAATTTCTTGGATCAGCCAAGCGATCGCATTTGCATTAATCTCAGGATGAAAAAGCACTAGAACATTTCCTGTCACAGGATTAGCACGAACTTGTGTGACAACTTTCTCCTCTGACAATCTAGATTCAAGGTACGTTTTGAAATCTGGTGAATCATACAATCCACTTACCTTATATCTAGCTCTACCTTTGACAGCAGTATGTATCGCTCGGATCAAAGAATTACCAGTGGAAAAATAATTAACAGAATTGCCCATTTTTAGAGATTGGAGATCGGGAATTGGGGAGTGTGGGGTGTGCTTGGAGTGGGAGAAGACAATAGAGAAAAATTGCCTCCTTGTCCTCCTTCCGGTCTTTATCTTACTAATATCCAATATTTTGAGTACCTAGACAGATCGAATGTTTATCAACATAGGTACTCAAGAAAACTAAACCTCGTCCATCTTGAAAAGAGGAGTTTTTCAAAAAGGACATTATGTAGGTTGGGTGGAACGGAGTGTAACCCAACATTAACCAGACTATAATGTTGGGTTTCGCTGTCGCTACACCCAACCTACAAAACTACA
>NZ_JBHFLM010000158.1:0-9695 GCF_041928655.1 Pelatocladus sp. BLCC-F211
GAAGAGTTGCTCAAGCTATGGGTGGAGTTTTTGCGGTGATTGGTACTCCAACAAGAGCACCCAAACCTCGCGGAAAGTCTCCTGGTTGGCAACCAGGAAAAAAGCGTCTCCGTAAAAACCGATGCCCTATTGTTAAAAAAAACCGTAACCCGACCACGGAAAAAACCATCGGTTGCTGTTTAATACCTAAGATTATTCATACTTTTGCTAAGTCTCTGATTAACTCAGCCCTGCTGGGTCTTTTTGCATGGCTTAGTCTAAACTCCAGTATTAAAGGTTTTTTGGGTTATGATTTACAACTGAGTTATAAAAATAACTAATATATTTAATAGCAAAGCTCTGTGTTCATGGGATTTACATCTGCTGAGTTTGCTTGATCATATTTGCTCTGCGTTTAAAATCAAACCTACGATAGATGTTTTAGTATTAATACTCAAATAAAAGTTTTTTGGTAGCATTTTTGTGGTTCTATACCTTGAGATTGACGCTTCTAGTACCACATTTGCTAGTAAAATCGAGGTATTAAGTTTTATTGCTAGTGTTAAGCAAGTTAAACTGCCGAACACTTAGTTATTTATTTTCCGAAACTTCAGCAGAAGCTCTAAACTGGAAAACTGTAAAGAGAGGATTTCACAAAATGGCATTTACACAGCCCCCCCTTCCTTTTGCATTTGATGCTTTAGAACCATACGGTATGAAAGCTGAAACTTTTGAGTACCACTATGGCAAGCATCACAAAGCTTACGTAGATAACTTGAACAAACTTACAGAGGGAACAGAGCTTGCTGATAAGCCATTAGAAGAAGTAATCCAACTTGCTTTTAAAGATTCCTCCAAGACAGGCGTTTTTAACAATGCTGCCCAAGTTTGGAACCATACTTTCTTCTGGAACTGTCTGAAGCCAGCAGGTGGCGGCACACCTACAGGTGATTTGGCTACCAAAATTGAAAAAGATTTTGGCAGCTTTGATAAATTCAAAGATGAGTTTTCTAATGCCGCAGCAACTCAGTTTGGTAGCGGTTGGGCTTGGTTAATTGATGATGGTGGCACCTTGAAGGTAATGAAGACACCCAATGCTGAGAACCCTGTTGCTCATGGTAAAAAGGCACTTCTAACCTTAGATGTTTGGGAACACGCCTACTACATTGATTTCCGCAATGCTCGTCCAGCATTTATCAAGAACTTCATGGATCAATTGGTGAACTGGGATTTTGTCGCTGAACAATATGCTGCGGCTTAAATCAGTGAACAGTGATCAGTAAACAGTGATCAAAAACTGATAACTGGTCACTCGCCGAAATTTCAATTGGTTTACTAAAACTTAAGACAGTCACGATGCTAGTCGTGACTGTTTTTGATTCATTATTGTATTAGAGCAACTTATATATTCAACAATTTGAGAAATAAAAAACATGGATAGCAAAGACTTAGCCCAATACATGGAAGCGACTGACAGCATCGCCAAGCCTTGGTTGATGGTACAACTGCGACTGAAGAAACTCCAAGAATTGCGTGAAGCACTTTCAGAAACTGAATACGCTGATACTTTGGCTGATATTCACCAAGATTTAATGAATTTGGGTGAATGGTGGCGTGGTCAAGAAGATGAGGTATTTGAATAAGTCAAGGGTCAATTGTCAATTTGAAATTCTCTGTACTATGTGTTATGGACAATGGACTCTTGACAATGGACTGATGATAAAGTGGTTAGTGCGTTGATCACGGTGTTTTAAGTAATGGATTATAAGGACGCAGGAGTTGATGTTGAGGCTGGTCGAGCTTTTGTAACCCAGATTCGTAATTTGGTTCATAGCACTTTTAGACCGGAAGTGTTAGGCGGATTGGGAGGCTTTAGTGGCTACTTTCAGTTACCAACTGGTTTACAGGAACCAGTGCTAGTCTCTGGTACTGATGGTGTAGGTACAAAGCTCAAAATTGCTCACACTCTCAACATCCATGACACCGTTGGGGTTGATTTGGTGGCGATGTGCGTTAATGATGTGTTGACATCTGGCGCAGAACCACTATTTTTTTTGGATTACCTGGCAACTGGTAAGTTAAAAAAAGAGCAATTAACTCAAGTTGTGGCGGGTATTGCTTCTGGTTGCAAACAAGCAGGTTGTGCTTTGTTGGGGGGAGAAACAGCAGAAATGCCCGGTTTCTACCAAACTGGTGAGTATGATTTGGCTGGCTTTTGTGTAGGAGTTGTAGAAAAAAGTCAGCTACTCGATGGTTCGCAAGTACAAGTCGCAGATGTGGCGATCGCTCTGAGTAGCGCAGGTGTTCACAGTAATGGCTATAGTTTAGTTAGGAAAATTATCTCTGATCACGGTTTTGCTTGGGATCAACGCCCAGAATTACTCGGTGGTAAAACTTTAGGAGAAACTTTCCTCACACCTACCCGTATTTATGTCAAACCAGTTCTCGCTGCACGCCAAGCGGGTTTAGAAATTCACGGTATGGCTCATATTACTGGTGGTGGCTTGCCAGAAAATTTACCCCGATGTTTAGGACAAGGACAAGCAATTAAAATAGACACTGATAGTTGGTCTATTCCACCTGTTTTTCAATGGTTAGCTGAGACTGGTTCGGTGAGTCCCCAGGCAATGTATAACACTTTTAACATGGGGATTGGTTTTGTCTTACTTGTACCTCCGCAACAAGTACAGCCAGCAGTTGATCATTTTGAGTCACAAAATATTGCAACTTATGTCATTGGTGAAGTGATTAGTGGCTCCGGCGAATTATTAGGTTTACCGGAATAAATGACAAATTAAATACATCTGATGAGGTTGATTTTTTTCCTAATCAAGTGGGTTTTATACTGAAATAATCAGTATCATAGTCGTTATTTCTATATCTGTGTTTTGTGGAAATAACGGATAGATTTAGCACTTTTTATTACTTTTGTTGAGGTTGGCAATCGAAAATACTCATGACCAATTGCATTTAAATTTGCTAACGTAGTCTTAACATATTGAAAAATATTACCAACCAAGCTTAAAAAAAAGCCACCAACACTATGTAAAAGTGCTGGTAAGTTCCGAGCTATGAATAGGTTGTGTTGGAGTGTTAACTATCACTCATTCACAAGAAAAGAGGGGGTTATGACTGTCAATTGTATTCGGACTGCTTTTGCCTCTAGAGAATTATTAGAAGAAGTATTTCAAAACATCGATGCTCAAAGTTGTCCGAAGTGCTTCAACTTTCACATGCATACCATTTGCTCTGATGGCAAATTACACCCTAGTGGGTTAATGGAACAAGCGATCGCGATCGGTTTAGAAGGACTGGCAATCACTGATCATCATAGTATATCTGGCTACCAATTAGCACAACAGTGGCTAGAAGATTGGCGATGGAATAACCCAGGTGTCCATGTTCCTCACCTCTGGAGTGGTGTAGAAATTAATGCCGATCTGCTAGGTATAGAAGTTCACATTTTAGCTTATGCCTTCGATCCTACACACCCAAGTATCAAGCCATACATCCAAAGAAGAATTACTACAGGGGAAGAATATCAAGCAGTTAACGTTATTGGTGCGATTCAAAAAGCTGGCGGGTTAGCGGTACTTGCTCACCCAGCACGCTATAGAAAATCGCATTTAGAATTAATTCCTGCTGCTGCGGAACTTGGTATTAACGGTGTGGAAAGTTTCTACGCCTACAACAACCCAAAACCTTGGAAACCCAGTGCGACAGAATCACAACAAGTCCAACAATTAGCTGTTGAATACGGACTTTATAACACCTGTGGGACTGATACTCACGGTTTGAGTTTATTGCAGCGATTGTAAACACGGAAAAATTATGAATTATGAATGATGAAATGTTCAGAATTCATCATTTTTCAACTCGTTTAACTTCCTATTTTTAACTTGGTGTGCGGCCGATCGCAACACACACCAGTTACTAAAAATGCGATCGCACCTACGCGAATCTCTATTTTAAGGATGAATCACCCTACAATGAGCTTGAGGTGGTATAAAAATGAAAAGTAATGGCGCGATCGCTTCGAGTAGCTCTAGAATGCATTCAACTAGTTAAATTAGCTCTCCAGCGTAATGGCTATTCTAGTCAACAAGCTTTAGCTATCGACATAGGTGTGTCTTTATACACTGTAGAAAAGTTTCTCAGTGGTGAACTAGTTGATGATCTGGATTTTGTTAAAATTAGTGAGAAGTTGGGGCTAGAATGGCAAGCGATCGCATCCCAAAATCACAAAACTCAGCCGCCTGTACTTGAATATTTGAGTCCTGAACACAGGCGTAGGTTAGAAGAGAAACAAAGAACACTTCAACAAGGGTGGGATCTCAGAAATGAAAAACTGAGACAGATCACAAAAGCTTTAATTTCTGAAACAAATCCAACGATTCAGTTTCAATTACAACAGCAACTAGAAAAAGAAAAAACTGAACTCGCAAATCTTGAAAATCAGCTAAATCAAATTGAAGCAAGATTGCAACTAGCTTCACAAGAGCAAATACGAGTAATAAATACTCAAGTATCTCCATCCAAACCAACAAACGAGGAACCCTCACCCTTCATCACTGGTTCACCCATCACTCATCCTCGACACTTTTTTGGACGTGAACGAGAACTCAAACGCCTTTTTAACATACTCAAACGCCATCCCCTGCAAAACGCCGCCATCATCGGCAAAAAACGCATGGGTAAAACTTCGCTGCTGCATTATCTGAAAAATATCACCACCACCCCACCAGAACAGCTGCGTCTTAATCAAAAGTTCGATTGGCTACCGCATCCCGAAAATTACAAGTGGATATTCGTAGATTTTCAAGACTCGCGCATGGCTTCTAGAGAAAGACTTCTCAGTTATCTATTGGAAAATCTAGGAATAGAACAGCCGACCCATTGTGATTTAGATAACTTTATGGATGTGGTTAGCGGCAATTTGCATCATCCCACAGTGATTTTATTAGACGAGATTGGCGTAGGATTACAACGTTGTCCAGAATTAGATGATGAATTTTGGGAGTGTATGCGTTCTTTGGCAACTAATCATACAAATGGGAATCTAGCCTTTGTTTTAGCAACCCATGAATCTCCTATTGAACTAGCACACAATACTGGACATAGTTCACCTTTTTTCAATATTTTTGGTTATACCGCATATCTGGGATCACTAACTGAATTAGAAGCACGAGAATTAATCGCAAGTTCGCCCATACCTTTTTCTGAGGAAGATGTAGAGTGGATTTTAAATCAAAGTAAATGCTTGCCTTTGTTAATGCAAATTCTTTGTAGAGAAAGATTATTTAGTTTAGAAGAAGGAGAAACTGATCATAATTGGCAGAAGGAAGGGTTACAACAGATAGAACCATTTGTGAATTTGTAAATCCAGTATTGGGATGAGCAAGTAGGTTGGGTTGAGGAACGAAACCCAACACTGATCATAATTGGCAAGAGGAAGGGTTACGACAGATAGAACCATTTGTTAATTTATAAAGCAAGTAGCAAGTAGGTTGGGTTGAGGAACGAAACCCAACAGAATCACGATAATATTGGGTTTCGCTGTCGCTCAACCCAACCTACAATTATCCTTACTTAAATTGTGTATTGTGTAGTGTAGATTGGGTTGAGGAACGAAACCCAACACATATCACTTAAATTGTATAGGTTAGATTGAGGAACGTAGACCCGCCCTGCGCGGCTTCTTGCAGAGTAACCCAACACATATCACTAAACAAACTTAATAAATGGAATATCAAAGAGCAAAAATAGAAGGCGGCACGTATTTTTTTACTGTAGTCACATACAACCGACACAAATTTCTATGTGAACCTAACAACGTTTCTTTATTAAGAAATTCTTTTCGATATATTATGAACCAACATCCATTTAAAATTGATGCCATTGTTTTATTGCCAGAACATTTACACTGTATTTGGACATTACCCAATGGAGATAGTGACTTTCCCACACGTTGGCGTTTAATCAAAAGTTATTTTAGTCGCCAGTGTACTTCAGTGTATCAATCAGAAATATCGACATCTAGACAGAATAAAAAAGAAAAAGCAATTTGGCAACGTCGTTTTTGGGAGCATTGCATAAGAGATGAACAAGATTTCAAGGCTCATGTTGAGTATATTCATTACAATCCTGTGAAACATGGATTAGTGAAAGCTCCAAAGGATTGGGAATATTCTAGTTTTCATAATTATGTTCGTCAAGGAATCTATGATGCTGATTGGGGAGTAGGAGAGGAAATTGTATTTGATAAAAGTATTGCAAATGAGTAATTTTCTTGTAGGTTGGGTTGAGCGACAGCGAAACCCAACAAAACCACAATCATATTGAATTTCATTATTCGTGTGAATTGGGTTGAGCGACAGCGAAATCCAACAAAACCACAATCGTATTGAATTTCGTCATTCGTGTGAATTGGGTTGAAGAAAATTAAACTTCAAAAATGAAAGGAAATGTTGGGTTTCGTTCCTCAACCCAACCTACAACTGATTGGGGAGTAGGAGAGGAAATTCTATTTGATAAAAGTATTGCAAATGAGTAATTTTCTTGTAGGTTGGGTTGAGCGACAGCGAAACCCAACAAAACCACAATCATATTGAGTTTCGTTATTCTTGTGAATTGGGTTGAGCGACAGCGAAACCCAACAAAACCACAATCATATTGAGTTTCGTTATTTGTGTGAATTGGATTGAACAAAAATCAAACCTCAAAAATTAAGATAAATGTTGGGTTGAGGAACGAAACCCAACCTACTACTACTTTGCAAAACCCAACAAAACCACAATCGTATTGAATTTCGTTATTTGTGTGAATTGGATTGAACAAAATCAAACCTCAAAAATTAAGATAAATGTTGGGTTTCGTTCCTCAACCCAACCTACTACTACAACTTTTCATTTTTAATTCTGAATGACGCTCCCCACCGACTACAGCAAAATCTACACCGATGCACCCGAACAACACCCGAATTTAGTTCTGGGTAGCTTGCAATTGTTGTTCTGGCTCCTCTTTCGTCCCTCGGCGTGGCGAAATCATGTAGCCCGGATTGACTCTAACCTCCGCCCAGACTTTTGCCTAGCGGAATTGAACCGAAATCATTGGCGTCATCCAATTTTGCGAAGGCTATTAATCCAGGCATATATTATCTTGCCTATACTCCCTGGCTTGTTGGTTGGCTGTGTGTTGCTGTTAAGGGGGGAGGCAAGTGACAAAGTGGCGTTAGGCGTGGAGTCAGGCGTGGCGTTTGGCGTGGCGTTTGGCGTGGCGTCAGGCGTGGCGTTTGGCGTGGCGTCAGGCGTGGTGTATGCCGTGATACATGGCATGGAGATAGACGTGGCGTCAGGCGTGGAGTTTGGCGTGGAGATAGGCGTGGCAGGCAGTATTGCTAAACGTGAACGAAGTTATTCCTTGGGAAGACAGATAGGAGGTGTTGTTGTTGGTATTCTAGTCGGTATTGTGGCGTCACGCGTGGCGTATGGCGTGGCGTTAGACGTGGCGTTTGGCGTGGCGTTTGGCGTGGCGCCACGCGTGGAGATAGGCGTGGCGTATGGCGTGGCGTATGGCGTGGTGTTAGGCGTAGCTATTGGGTTGCGTACAAATAGATGGCTGATGGGCGTGGGGTTAGGCGTGGGGTTAGGCGTGGTGTCAGGTGTGGTGTCAAGCGTGGCGTCAAGCGTGGAGTCAAGCGTGGGGTTAGGTGTGGGGTTAGGCGTTTTGTTCAGTAGTTTTTTTACTTTGCCTTATGCAATCACAGAGCGCATCGCTGGCACTTTGGCTGGTGTGGTGGCAGGGGCGCTAGGAAATATGGGACTATGGTTCGTCATCTTTTACAGTAGCAATAATACTGGACATCAAGCCTGGTTATTCGTGATTGGTACTTTACTAGGATTAACCTGGGTTTGGTGGCTCTATCCCTTGCAATTGGCATTCAATACCCTACTCTATCAAGCTGAACAACGGCGTTCTGGTAGTCGATCCAGTTTATTATGTTGGCATTCTGCTTTTTGGCACGAACATCAACGTCTGCGTCTTTTTGGTTTGGATGAGCATATTGTCTTGGTGACAGAACGCAACCCAACCGAGGGACAAGCAGCGATAGAGTACTTAAATAACAGTCGTCAGCGCTGGGCTGCACAAGCTGCACAAATTGAACTAGATATACGCAGTTTAGAACGCTGTGCTGGTGTAGAAACTATTCGTAAAGTTCATCCTAAACTAGAAATTGGTGAAATAGAAACTCCTATTAGTCCTCGGTTACGGTTTACCAAGCGCATCAGCGAAGATGTAGACGCTGCTCTCAATCAAAATAGTAGTTACAATCAACGTTTAGTGCTTAGGGCTGTTGCTGACCGGATAGACGCATACTTGGAAGAATTAAACCGTAGTAGTGACAAGTACGCCCCTCGTTTCTACAACATCGCTAAAAGTTGGCGTGAGATCATTATTAAGCACGCTGATGAATTAGCAAGAGAAGCCGAACTGCGACAAGAGATTGAATCGCCTTATGTTTTAGCTGTTCCTCTTACCCAAGAACAGCTGTTAATTTACCAAATTTAACCCGTGAAACCCTAGCAAATGATCCCTTCACCGACTTTGATGAATGGTTAGATCAGGTAGAAAAAGCATTAGAACAAAATACGGCGTTGTTAATGCTAGATGAATTTGAAGTGCTAGACAGCGCCATCACTAAAGGACGCTTTGATGAACAAGATATTTTGGGAATGTTGCGTCACCTCATCCAACATCGTCCCCGCTTCAAGCTGATGCTAGCTGGTTCCCATACTATTGAAGAATATCAGCGTTGGGCTAGCTATCTGATTAATGTGCAAGTTGTGCATATCAGCTATTTGAAGGAAAAGGAAGCCAGACAATTAATTCAGCGCCCTGTCAAAGATTTTACTCTGCGTTATGAACCTGATGCTGTCGAGCGAGTTCTACAATTTACCCGTTGTCACCCGTTCTTAGTACAACTGCTGTGTAGTGAAATTGTCGCTTATAAAAATGAGCAAGATCCCTCTGTGCGGCGATTGGCAAAATTAGCAGATGTGGAAGCAGCAGTTCCCGAAGCTTTAAATACTGGCGGTTTTTTCTTTGCTGATATTCAAAATAACCAAGTAGATGCAACGGGACGAGAGATTTTGCGCTTGATTGCAGCTGAGGGAGAAGAAGGTGTGGTGAGTCGCAAAAGGATATTGCAATTTGCTGATGTGGCAACTAGCACTATCAATTTATTGTTGCAACGGGAGTTGATTGAGGAAGTTGATGAAGGTTATCGCTTCCAAGTCGAGATGATTCGGCAGTGGTTTGCTCAGATTAAGTAACAAATTACTCTTTATAATTCTTCGCTCGGTGTGCGACTAGAGGCGACACATATACCCGCAAACACAAATGCGATCGCACTTACCCAAACCCCAATCTCTGGTGTAATTAATTGCGGTTGGGGAAATACTACCGGAAATAAACCTCCCACTAATCCAAACCCTGCAAAATACATCCCCACTGCTAACCCAGCCCAACGAGGACTTACTAGGGAAAAGGAAAAGGGAATACCACCATTGACTATTAAACCCACATTCCGCACTTCATTTTGTAGCACATATACTAGTACTAATAGATACAATTTCAATTAAATATAATCACGTAAATTAGTGAGTAATTAATATAGACAGTATGACAAACATTACTAACTGTTTGAAATCCTCATG
>NZ_JBHFLM010000159.1:0-84246 GCF_041928655.1 Pelatocladus sp. BLCC-F211
CGCCAGTCGCTACAACGGAGGAGCCACTGCGGTGGACGGGTTCCCCGGCATAAAGCAGGTGGCGTGGAACCTCCGCAACGCGCTGGCTCGGAAACCCCCGCAACGTACTGGCTCCGCAACGCAGTGGCTCTCCTTGTCCCCGCTCCCCAATCCCCAATCCCTCTAGGCTCGCAAACCAAAGTAAGTGAGAACTAATTCAGTTGTACCATTATTGACAATTTCGTGTGTTTCTGATTGTTCTACAGCTACACAAGTTCCAGGTAATAAATCATATTCCTGATCATTAATACGGATAATCCCCGAACCAGCTTCGACAAAAAATACTTCACACATATCCTCATGTGCGTGGGCTGAGGCTATTTGTCCGGGAGCAAAACGTGCTTGGGAAAAATTGGTCAAACCAGGTAATTCACCAAGCCGCAACATTACTTGTTTCTTGATTTCAGGGTTATGAGAAACAGGCTCTTGTGGTATTTTGCCCAGGGATGTCAATTTCATTCTGGTCTTAGGTCATTGGATATTTCCACAATACCCCTAGTACCATCTATCCGTACTTTCTGACCATCCTGTAAAACCCAGGTAGCATTTCGCACATCCATTATTGCTGGGATGCCATACTCGCGAGCCAGGATAGCTCCGTGAGAAAGCCTACCACCAGCTTCGGAAATTAATCCTCCGGCTCTGACTAGTAGGGGCGCCCAACCAGAGTCTGTATAAGGAACTACTAAAATTATTTCCTTGTCAATCTCCGTCATTGATTGTAAATTTCGCAACACCTTCACTCGTCCTACTGCTTGTCCAGGACTAGCGGGGATACCTTGTAATACCTGATCAGGAGACAGAGGTGCAATTCGCAAAGGTAGAGCCGGGGGAGTATTGCCGTAAACTAACAAGGGGACTGGATTGATTTGACCGTTTTCTGCAAGTTGCGATCGCCTCAATTTTACGATCTCAGATAACTGCTCAACTAAATCTGTGTCAATCCCCTCAATCAAACGCTTGATTTCTGCAAATTCCAGAAAGAAGATATCTCCAGGTTCATTCAACAAACTTGAATTTAACCAAATTTGTTCGAGTGCGACAAATGACCAACGCAAATGGGCTAATAACTGAGAATATATGTCTGTGACTCGCCCTTTCAAATCCACACGTCGTTGGACAACACCTTTATTTCTTTTCCCTTGGCGTTCTTGGCGTTCTTCTCCTTTTGGTGCTTCATTTCCCTGCATGAATTGC
The DNA here is from genome assembly GCF_041928655.1 of Pelatocladus sp. BLCC-F211. Lineage (NCBI taxonomy): Bacteria > Bacillati > Cyanobacteriota > Cyanophyceae > Nostocales > Hapalosiphonaceae > Pelatocladus > Pelatocladus sp. BLCC-F211. Next base: position 1,237 of record NZ_JBHFLM010000159.1, read on the forward strand.
ACAAATAACTGTTTTACTGCTTGGGGTTCTTCCTTCCAAGTGGGAACCGCAATATCAGTCCCTACCTCGCTCAAGTAACCATAGCGTTGCAGCAATTGGTCAAACTCAGCTAGAATCTCTTGTCCTGACTCAGACTCAGCCATCTTTGCAAACACAGTATCGGGTTTAAAGTGTGGAAATTGCTGCTTGGCTTTGGCGGCTAAAGTTTGGAGCGATCGCAATGCTGCTACTTCTGGTGTGAGACTATTATCAAGCTTGCTGTCTTTAACTTTAAATATGGCTTGACGTATGGCTGCACTCAAGGGAGCCATAATACTGTAGAAAGTGGCACGGTGCAGCAAATCTAAAATATAGTTAATTCTGGCGAATAACTCTGGCGAGTCTAATTCTTCGAGTGGTTCTGAAGCTAACCGCGATAACCCAGGAGCAAAATGCTGACGATAATCCCGCCGAAATTCCCTCCCTAACCATAACTCCCGCATTAACAACCGCAGCAATCCAGGTAAATTTTCTAATGTAGAATTTAACGGCGGTTTGCTTAACTTTTCTCCCCTCGTTAAAAACTCCAGACTTTCCGGAGGTAATCCCATCCGTCGGAATATCTGTCCTAAGAGAGTGGCATTAAAATAAGCATGAGAATAGTGCAGTGTTGCTGTTTCATTGAAATTCAATCCCACGGCTTTTTCGCCTAAGACAAGAGCAAAAATTGCTCCCCACACACCACAAGTTAAAGGACGATTAATCGACCAAGTTAAAGGGCGAATTAACCCAGGAATAACTTCCGCAGCGATTTTGCGTGTCCAGATTGGCAATAAAGTACTAATTGGGCGGGTTTGCAGTACCCAAAGAGTTTGGCCGTCGTAACTCCATTCGATATCTTGGGGAACGCCGTAATAACGATCTTCGAGACGTCGGGCTAAGTATGCTACTTGTTTAATTAACGCTGCTGGTACTCGTCCTTGTCCTTCTAATTGAATCAGCGCTAAATTGTCTGTATCCACAACAAAAGCTCGATATTGTTCTGGTGTCACCCGTCCAGATACAACTTGAACTGCACTTCCTGGTAAAGCTTCAATTACGACTGCATCCTGTTCTTGCGTCATCGGATCGCGGCTAAACGCCACACCGGAAAACACTGATTGCACTTGTAGCTGAACCAATACTGCGATCGCAGTATCTGTGACGTTGAGATCGCGTCGATATTGGACTGCTAGAGGTTCGTTGTAGGATGCTTGGACTTTGGCGATCGCACTTTCTAAACCTTGTCTAGTAGTAACATTTAAAACAGTTTCGTACTGTCCTGCACCAGAGGCTTGTTCTGAGTCTTCGCCAATTGCGGAAGAACGCACTACCAAAGGAGATAATTCTGATGGTTGTAAAAAGTCAATCAATTGTTGCGGATCTTCATAGGGCATGAGTACCCATCCTTTAGGTACAGGATAACCCCAACGCTTCATCTGAGATAATTTTGCGGCTTTATTTCCCACAATCGCCGGATCTAATTCGTCATCTAGCGAAAGAATCCCTTGATCTCCGCGCAAAAATTGTAACACTGCTTGGGAATCAGGTTTTGCATTCTGCACTGGCAGATCCAAGTCATCAGGTATTTGTTTGTAAATCCAGCTTAGTAAAGCAGCAAGCCCAATCGCAGCCAAGATCCTAAATGGATCTTCCATATGTAATATTGCCACAATGATCGGAACTGTGACCAAAACTACGTATTTTGCTGACTGGCGATCGCGTAAAATCGTAAAGCTGACACCTGTCACTAATAATATAAATCCTGCTGCCAATGGGTCGTGGACTATAAATCCCCAAACTACGTTTGTAGTCCCAGCACCTTTTCCCATCGAATATCTGCCCATGACTAGAGCAATTAAAGCTACCAATTCCCAAGCCGAACCATCAGGGAAATAAGCACGAGCAATCAGAACGGCGGCAATTCCTTTGGCTGCTTCTGATAAGACTGCCAAAATTCCCACCAATGTACCACCGTGATAAAAAGCCGCGGATACTCCTACATTACCAGTACCGACTTCCGCTAATTGCCGCCCCGTCAGAGCTTGCGTCATCCAAGCAATTAACGGTAATGACCCTAATAATGGGCAGATAATTACAATTACTAAGACACCCCAGAGTTCAAGCATGTTGGATATTGGATTTTAGATTCCTATTTAAATCTAAAATCTCAAATACTTAATTGTTAGTATATGCTGGGACTTTTTCTTAATACTTCACGATTGGGGATTAGAGATTGGAGATTGGGAATCGGGGATCGGGGATTCGAGATTGGGGAGTGTGGGGAGTGTGGGGAGTGTGGGAAGAAAAATTACTTCCTTGTCTCCCTTGTCCTTGTCCTTATCCTTGTCCTTGTCCTTATTCCTGATCCCTGATCCCTGATTCCTATTAAAAATAAGTTGATTTACCTTAGATATTCTTTGTTGCTGCTATGGAAATTAATTTACTGCATAGGCTGCTTGCAGTGACCAAATAATGAGAGCTGCGATCGCTCCTAAAATTACCACGGTGGAAATAGTGACTATTTTAGGGGAGTCTGCTCCCTCAAATTTCATGATTCCTCGATTTAAGTCGGACATAGCTTTGTAATCTTCCTTTGTGAGAGTGACAGTTTAACCCGTCTCGATTGTAATCTTCGGTTCGCAACTGGTACGTGATTCTTAACTAATATTTTGTTTAAGCTTTGTTAATGAAACATCCTCAATCTTACTTATACCAAAATATATACTATCTAATTTTATACAAAAAATTACTTAACCTCTTGGCAATTATGTATAAGCTATAACAATAATTGCAAGTATTGTCAGTCGGTAATTCATAGTTAGTGGTGTCAAAAACCAAGTATGGATGATGTGTGAGGTATTGATCGGTGAAAGAAACACTAGTTTTAATTTTTACATTTCTTTTTTGTTTGATTTTGGTAATAGAAATAGGAATGCGATCGCTTTTTGGTTTTGGTAATCCTTTGATTTACATTGCCGACGAGAAAATTGGCTATTTACTGGCTCCCAATCAGCGTACCCGTCGTTACGGTAATCGGATTGAAATAAATCAATACTCTATGCGGAGTGAAGTCATAGAACAAACACCTTCGTCTTCTACGCTGCGCGTGTTGCTGCTGGGAGATTCAATTACCAATGGTGGTTGGTGGACAGACCAGGATAATACTATTTCTAGCCTGATTCAACGCTCTTTGATATCAGAGAATATTAGTAAATACCCAGGGATTCAAGTATTAAATGCTTCGGCTAATTCTTGGGGGCCGAGAAATGAACTAGCATATTTAGATAAGTTTGGTAGTTTTCAGGCTCAAGTAGTAGTGTTATTAATTAACACAGATGACTTATTTGCTACTGCTCCGACATCTTTACCAGTGGGACGCGATCGCAACTATCCAGATCGCAAACCACCTTTCGCGCTGGTGGAAGTATTTCGCAATTATATTTTGAAGCCTAAGCCGATAGCAGAACTAAAACCTATATATAAAGAAGATGGCGATCGTGTCGCTAGAAATCTGGAAGCTATTGGTAAAATTCAAGCACTGACGCGTCAAAATAATAGCCAATTTCTACTCGTTATGACTCCCTTACTCCGCGAAATTGGTTCGCCAGGTTCCCGCGATTATGAAATTAAAGCACGTCAACGCCTGAGTGAATTTGCTAATACCCAGAAAATAGCTTATATAGATTTTTTACCGGAATTTAATACTACTAAAAATCCAAAAGCTCTATATCACGACCACATTCACCTCAACTTACAAGGAAATCAATTGGTGAGTAAGGTAATTAAACAAAAGCTAGCTGAGATTTTAAGAATTATGAATTAGGATTTTACTCCTAGTATAACCTGCCCAGAAATAAATTTCCGGGCTAACAGCAAAACTCTACTTAAAGTGGACTAAAAGACTTTGGAGTCGTCTAAAAACGACTTAAGCTATAAGCCAAGAGTTTTAATTCTTGGCGGACTAGACGAGAATTAAATAATCCTGATCAGTTATTCAGAGATAATTGCTTAGTGTTAACTGTTCACTGTCAACTGTTAACTGATTAGTGGAAGTGTTTCTATATGCATATTTCCATTAAGCAAGTGTGTCATTTCCGAAAAATTCTAGCAAAATAATAGAATAAGATATAGCTAAAACAATTTCAGTTGCTAGCAACTCAATAGTTGCGTGGTTTGGATGGAGTGAAACTCATAACTAAACTTGCTCACTAGTAAACATTGCGAGGCAAACAATATGGATATTAATATGCTCCTGAGTCGCTATAAAACAGGAGAACGCGATTTCGTTGGTGTAAATCTCCATAAAGCCAACCTTCATGAAACAGATTTGAGTGGAGCAAATTTTTGTGGAGCAGATTTAAGTGGAGCAGACCTCAGCCAAGCTAATTTAAGCGGATGTAATTTTACCCGAGCAAATCTGACTGATGCAGATTTAACTGGAGCAGATTTGAGCTGTGCAAACATGAGTGAGATCAACTTGATTGGAGCAGACTTAATTAATGTTAACTTAAAGCAAACTAATTTAAGTCGTGCAGATTTGCGAAGTGCAAATTTAATCAGAGCCAACTTGACAAGATCAAATTTAAGTGAAGCAGAATTGAGTGGTGCAGATTTAAGTGGTGCTAATCTCAACCAAGCAAATCTGACTGATACAAACTTAAATGAAGCTGAACTCAATGGTGTAAATATAACTGGAGCAACCATCACTGAAAGAGAAATGAGTGGGTTAGTTATGCACACTGGTTTATCACATAAATGGGTAACTTGGGCTGGTGGTTGCTGATAACTTTCAGAAGGTAAAGCAGGGGAAATTTTTTCCCCTGCTACTTCAATTAGTTAACACTACTGAATCTTTTTCATCGCAAGTTCTGTTTTAGAATCAACTACTCCGTTAGTCGGTAACTTTTGTGAACGTTGAAAAGCTATGACTGCTGAACGTGTTTGCTTACCGAAAACACCATCAAGATTACCTTTAAAGTATCCTTGGTTTTTCAAAAATGCTTGCAGATTTTTAACATTCTGTCCTCGGCTACCGAAATGAAGATTTGCGGTTTTTGCTGAAGAAGTGTTCTTCGCTTGATTCATATGCGAAGTCGTTTTTGATGAAGCATGTTGAGCAGTTGTATGCATAGGTTGCTGATTTTTTTGATTAGCAGCAGTCATAGCAGTCTTAGCATTAGCGGGAATTCCAGACAACAGTAATGGTGTGATTCCTATCAAAGTTATAGTGCTGAAAAAAAGCTTCTTCATCATAAAATTAACTTCCTGCAATATTTATTCATGGCAGAAAAAATGACACACTCATCAAAAATATGAACTAATGTTTTATTAGCTCTTTTGAGATATCTGAAACTGAGTGAATACATTGATTCATTTATTTTGATGATTAAACTATAATCAAAACTTGTGAATAAGTTATGTCTAAGTTATTTCATTGTTGTGAAATAGTTTTTTAAATATATGACTCTTCTTATACCCCTAGACGCCTAAACCCCTACACCCCTTTTTCAAGCCACTTTAGCTAATCAAAATTTTTAAAGTGCTTCACTTTTATGATATATATTGAAATACACAAACCCCATCAAACAACCGTAGATTAGTTGTAGAGGTTCCTAGCAGTGGGCATAGTAGTTGAAAATGTATCCAAACAGTTTGGCAGTTTCCAAGCGGTTGATCAGGTGAGTCTAGAAATTAAAAGTGGCTCTCTGGTTGCTTTGTTGGGACCGTCAGGATCAGGAAAGTCAACTTTGCTACGGCTAATCGCTGGTTTGGAAATGCCAGATAGTGGCAAAATAATTTTGACTGGCAAAGATGCTACTAATCAAAGTGTGCAGGAACGCAATATCGGGTTTGTATTTCAGCACTATGCTTTATTTAAGCATATGACAGTGCGGCAAAACGTTGCTTTTGGTATGGAGATTCGTAAGTTACCAAAAGCAAAAGTGAAAGCGCGAGTAGAACAATTATTAGAATTGGTACAACTGAGTGGACTAGGCGATCGCTATCCATCACAATTATCCGGTGGTCAACGCCAGAGAGTAGCCTTAGCTAGAGCTTTAGCAGCAGAACCAAATGTGTTGTTATTAGATGAACCTTTTGGGGCGCTAGATGCTAAAGTCCGTAAAGACCTACGCGCTTGGTTGCGACGTTTGCATGATGAGGTACATGTGACGACTGTTTTTGTTACCCACGACCAAGAAGAAGCGATGGAAGTTTCTGATGAAATCGTGGTGATGAATAAAGGACGTGTAGAACAAGTCGGAACACCAGCCGATATTTACGATCATCCCGCTACAGCATTTGTGATGAGTTTTATCGGGCCTGTAAACGTATTACCGAGTACCTCAAATATTTTCCAAAATAATGGGTTCGATTCGGCAAATCCAGAAATGTTCCTGCGTCCCCAAGACGTGATTATCGAAACATCTCCTAACGGTACTACCGTACCTGCAAGGGTGAGCCGATTGATACATCTGGGTTGGGAAATTCAAGCAGAATTGACTTTAGATGATGGACAAGTGGTGACAGCACATTTGACACGCGATCGCTTTGATCAATTGAATTTAGAACCGCAACAAAAGGTGTATGTCAAGCCGAAGGATGCTAAATCTTTTCCGCTTTATTATTCAATTTGAGAAACGCTGATACCGTTTCACTTTTTGATATTTTGTAATCATACAAATACATGAGTAGGGGCGTACGGCTGGCGGCTGTACGCCCTTAAACTCATTAGCGACCCCAATTTATAGCATAAGTGTTTAAGCTGACATAATATAACTACTCCACTTCGTTAAACTGAGATCAATTTGATAGCTATTGTTGCCTCAAGTTACGATTTTTTCTGTATAAAAGTTTGTCTAAGGCTAAATTATCAAGATCCTCAGAGGAGAGGTTTTTATGACTTATGATTCGGAAGACATACAACAAATTCTCCAAATGGCATTTGCTCAAAAACAGGAAGGTGAATTTTCACGAGAACAACTTGTAGAAATGGCATCCGAATTAAATATTTCTCCTCACATGTTGGAAAAAGCTGAACAACAATGGCTCACTCAGCGATCAGAACAACACCAACGACGAACATTTAATAATTTTCGACGCAAAGGTTTCTCGGCACATTTGATTTCTTTTCTGGCAGTCAATTCATTCTTGATATTGTTAAATTTATTCACTACACCTAGTTATTTTTGGGCAATATTTCCATTATTGGGATGGGGTATAGGTTTGTTTTTTCACGGTTTGAGCGTTTATCGAAATGAAGGAAAAGCCTATGAGCAAGCCTTTCAAAAATGGCGTAGTCAACATCTTAAAGGTAAAGATTTTTGAGCATATTAAGTTGTTAGGCTTGCAGTTGTTGTGATTGCAAATTACCAAACGCGACGCTTGAGTAGAATTGAGAAAGAGATGAATGAATATCCGTCTCTTTCTCTTTTTCCTCTTTAACCGAGAACTATTGGTGTCAATTTAACTTTACTAGCAGCTGTTGTGGCTTTTTCTCGTGCTTGTTGAATATTGTTACCTTTTGCTAAAGCAACTCCCATGCGACGATAAGGATGAGCAGTGGGTTTACCAAATAGCTTAATATCTACATCTTTTTCTGATAGCGCCTCAGCTACACCTGTGTAAGCGATCGCATCCAATTTTTCGGAAGCCAAGATTACCGCACTTGCTGAAGGCCCGAACTGTTCTATGTGGGGAATTGGTAAGCCTAAAATTGCTCGCAGATGCAGTTCAAATTCATTCAAATTTTGTGAGATCAGAGTTACCATTCCCGTATCATGAGGTCTAGGTGAAAGTTCTGAAAAAATTACCTCGTCTTTAGTAATAAAAAATTCCACACCAAAAATTCCCGCACCACCCAAAGCATCAGTAACTTTTTTGGCGATTTCCTGGGCTTGTGCTATCATTGCTTCTGATATTCCCGCAGGTTGCCAAGATTCTTGATAATCTCCTCTTTCTTGACGATGACCAATTGGAGAACAGAACATTGTCGATGCATTCCATTGCTTAATAGTCAGTAAAGTAATCTCAATTTCAAAATCAATAAATTCTTCTACGATGACTTTTTGAGTATCACCCCTAGAACCTGCGATCGCATAATTCCATGCTTTCTCAACTTCTCTTTTATCTTTGACAACTGACTGACCTTTACCAGAAGAAGACATTACAGGTTTGACGACATTCGGAAAACCAATTTCATCAGAAATAGCAATTAACTCTTCTAGGGTACAAGCATAACCATATTTTGCAGTTCTGATACCTAATTTTTGGTGTGCTAGTTCCCGGATGCGATCGCGATTCATTGTATAGTTAGTCGCTGCTGCGGTTGGAATAACTGTCATTCCCCTTTCTTCAAATTCCAGCAACTTTTCTGTTCTAATTGCTTCAATTTCCGGTATGATAAAATCCGGCTGATACTTACTAACAATTCTTTCTAAATCATCAGCACTCAACATGGAAATTACTTCCGCACAATCGGCAACTTGCATTGCTGGAGCATTTTCATAGCGATCAACAGCAATTACAAAATTACCAAGGCGTTGAGCAGCAATCACAAATTCTTTTCCTAGTTCTCCCGAACCAAGTAACATTAGTTTTTGTGGCAATTTAATATTACTATCCATAACACTCTGCATCTATTTTTAATATTATTTTTAACAATTAAAAACTGCTCCACGCATTAGTAAATCTTGACGTTGTTGATTGCTTAAACCAACTCCTTCACCAAAATTGCATTTTTTTACTAAAGCTTTTAACCATATAGTTTCATTGAGAGTAGATCCTCTTAAATTTGCATCTGTAACATCTGCACCTGTAAAGTTAGCAAAAATTAGATCAGCATCAACTAAACTACTTCCTTTTAAATTTGCCCCTGATAAATTTCCGCGAATCAAGTTTACTCCTTCTAATTCTAAGTCAGATAAATCTGCTCCTATCAAATTAGGGAATTTTAGCTGAGTAGGATGAGCAAAAAAACGGCTGACGCAAACAATATTTGTTTCATTTAAGCGCATTTTCGCTAAAAAATCATAGCGTGCTATTCCTAATTGTTTGAGTATTTGCAAACGTTGGTCATGATTTTTATCTAAAAAATAAATAGTTTGCTCACGGAGTTCTAGGTTGGGAATATTTAGCATTTATATCAAAATTTGGAAAGTATTTAGATTTCCAAATCAATCAAAATATATCACGAAAATTACTAACTTTACTTGGTATCTACATTATCATTTGTGAATTAAGTCATGTGTCGTCGTATTTTTCAGATACAGGGCTAATTTTATCGGTGTGCATCGGTGTACCCTGCGCTTAGGCACGCAGTAGCTACTTGTACCAAGTTGCTACAGGTCTACGTTTTTTCCTACACTAAACCTCATTGCAAACCGCTATATTAAGTATGAAAAGAAAAAATTTGCCTATTTATTTTCCAAGTAGCTTACTGATACTAACTATATTCTTATTGGGAGTTTCGCTCATATTGACAAGTTTCTTTTCACTTGACATTTTCAGAGCCAGAGTTATAGATATCGATAAAGCAAATCAGCTTATAGAAGCAAAAAAGCAAAAAGAAAATAATTATTTAGGGACTACTAAAGTAATTTTTTCTCAAGGATTTAGTGACAAAGGAATAGATCCCAGATGTCTAACTTGGCCGTCAAAATTGTCATATAGCGGTTGGAGTAACGATCCTAAAGACCATGACTTTTTCATCGATCATTACATACCTCCTGGGAAAAAAGCCATTATTTGTGCAACACCTGCACTATCAGTCGCACTCGCCATACATCCTCGCAAGAGATTTCTATATGAAGTGTCAAAAATTGATTTAGATGATGGATTATATGTTCGGGTTGTAGTTGGACTATCGGAGGTAAGAGAACCTTGTAAATTATTTACAGGTAGCGTAGATTGTGTGAACTCAATTTTGGCGCGACAAGCTGTAGTTAAATATGAACCGTAGTGTTGGGGATTGGGGATCGGGGATTGGGCAACAAGTTCTTGAATTGTGTAAGTATTTAAGTAGAACGACTTCAAAAAACCAAACTATGTGAAGTAATGTAAAATTATCGAAATCTAGTTTGTAGTAAGGACTTTAGTCCTTATTCGAGGACTAAAGTCCTTACTACAAACCTTTAATTATTTACGCCGTTCTACTTAGGCAAAATTATTTATATATCTCGTTTGGCTCTTTGGTTTGGCAAATCAATTGTTTTGTCTCTCCAATCCCTGATCCCTGATCCCTGATCCCCGATCCCCAATGACTAATGACTACTTTTTTGTATATGTTGCTTTGGTAGGCAAACAGTAACTTTTGTACCTTGATCTGGTTGACTATCTAAAGTAATACTGCCACCATGTAATTCTACGCAAGCTTTTGTAATTGCTAATCCTAAACCTGTTCCAGGAAGTGTGTCAACATTACTTCCACGACAGAAGGGTTGAAACAGGTTGGTTTGGTCTGCTATTGGTATACCTATACCTTGGTCTTGAATAAAAAATATAACTTCAGATTCTTTGCCAATTAAATGAAATTCTACATTGCCTCCTTTTGGTGAATATTTAATCGCATTGGACATTAAATTACTAAATATCAAGCGCAAAAGTCCTTGATCACCCCAGAAGCCTTTATTATTTCCAGTACTCTGAAAAATGAATTCATGGCGATCGCTAACTAATTGCTGTTGTTCGCTGATTAGGCTAGAGAAAAATTGCTCTAAATCGAGGGGAATCGTTTTAAATTTGGTCTTGTTGAGTTCAAATTGATTCATGACTAGCATGTCATCTATCAATTTAGACATGTGTCGTGCTTTTTGCTCAATGATATGCAAAAACTTGTGTTTTTTCAATTCCTCAAGATGGTCGCCATATTGCTTGAGTGTAGAAGCAGCAGCTAAAATCGAAGCCAACGGTGTGCGATACTCGTGGGAAATAGTGGTGATAATTTGAGATTTAAAGGCATTGAGTTGTTTTTCTTTTTCTAGAGCAGCTTGAGTTTTGGTGAGTAATTCTGCTTGTTGAATTGCGATCGCTAGTTGTACAGAAACTTCACAAAGTACCTCTAGTTCGTCAGATTGCCATTCTCGTTTTCCTGTACACTGATGAGCAATCAAAAAACCCCAAGGTTTTGATACTGTTTGTTGATCACTCAAAGTAATGGGAACCATTAGATTTGCCTTATTATCTAATAGCTCTAGCGGGTTGAAGTTGCAATCATCCGAGCCTGCCCAATAACATAATAAAGGATTATTTTGATCTGTTGTATAATTTTGACCAGTTTGATCAGAATCTGCCTCTGGAGAAGACTGACATACTATGACGCGATCGCACTTGAGCATTTGTTGCACTTCTCTGACAGCCGTGTATAAAATTTCTTCTAAATCAAGAGACTGGCGAATTCGTAGCAACATCGTAGCAATCAAGCGTTGTCGTTCTTGAGTCTTTTGTAACTGAGTTTGCAGACATAATTGCTTGATCACATTACGAACTGCTAGTTGCAAAACATCCGCTTTCAGATGTTGCTTAACTAAATAATCTTGGACACCCTTTTTCATCGCTTCCACAGCAATCTCTTCGTCACCCCGTCCAGTTAGCATAATCACGGGTACGGAAGAACCAAAGGTTTTCTGTCTAAGCTGATCTAGAAATTCGATTCCGCTCATATCTGGCAAGCAAAAATCCAGCAGAATCAAATCACAAGGCATATTTTGGCACAAGCCAAGTCCAACTTCTGCTGAGTCTGCCTCCAGAATTTGGTAATAATGGTGAGGATCTTTCAAAAGAAAGCGGCGATAGATTTTCCGATCCGTTGCACAATCATCAATGATGAGCAGCTTCCAGGCATTCGGCATAACAAAAAGGGGCAGGGGTGCAAAACTCCTTCCTCAACATTGCCATAAATTACGAAAACATTAAGAAAAACTAAAAAAAATGTAAAAAAAATATAAGTGTTGGTCAATGGGGATCAGGGATCGGGAATCGGGGATTGTGGATTGAGCATTGAGAGAATTTTCTCCCTTGTCTTTCTTGTTCTCTTCCCAATTTTTAATTGATGCGTCCCCCTTCCCTTGTCCCCGATCCCCAATCGCCGATCCCCGTTCCCCGTTATCCAGGAATCGGTGGAATATTAACTTGCAACCAATAATCGACAAAGGCTTGAATGGTTTTTTGCAGTTCTTGGACATCCATTGGCTTGACGAGATAGCCATTTGCGCCCTTTTGATAACAAAATTCAATATCCTTGGGGTTGGATGAAGTCGTGAAGATAACTATAGGAATTTCTTTAAAAGTTTTATCTTGCTTAAGTTGTTCTAGGATGTCACGACCATCGATTCCTGGTAGATTTAGGTCTAGCAGAATCACTGAAGGTCGCGACAATCCATCGATGTTTTTTCCTTCTTGGTAAAGGTAGTCTAAAACTTCATCACCACTAGTACAACGATGGATGGGGTTTTGGACAGCCATCCGGCGCATCAGGCGTTGGAGAATCCGAAAATCCTCGTTGCTGTCCTCAACAACCAATAGTGGTTCATTAAGTTTTGTTGCCATTAGTTCATCTATCTGATCAAATTATGTTTCTTAAAAAGTTTTGTAATATATCTTAACTTACCATAAGTGTCAAATAAAATGTTGATCCTTCACCTGGTGTAGATTCAACCCAAATTTGACCACCATGGCGTTCAATGATTTTCTTGGCGATCGCCAGTCCCGCACCTGTTCCACCGCCATATTTTTCTTGAGTATGCAGCCGCTTGAAAAGCTTGAAGATGGTTTGGTGGTGATGGACTGGAATCCCAATACCGTTATCCCGTACGTAAAAAGTGATTGGAGACTGGGAATCAACAGAAGACGCGGTTACGCCCAGAGAATTAGACGCAGAGATTTGTCGATCAGCGTCCCCCTGTCCCCCGTTCGCGTAGCGTCTCCTCTGGAGAATCCCCGCTCCCCGCTCCCCGATTTCCCTGTCCAAATAACCAATTTCGACCCATTTTTCTGATTTATCATTATATTTGAAAGCATTAGTGATCAGGTTACTAAAAACCTCGTTAAGGAGAACTGGGTCACAGTGAATTGTTGGTAGAGGTCTGGGAATACGAACTTCGAGATTATGTTGTTGATGGCTAGCATGAAAGACATTGATCACTTGATCGAGCAATTCATTTAAGTTAACTGCTTGTAAATGTAGTGCTGCTTGCCCTAATTGCGATAGTCGTAGTAGACCATTAATCAGGGTTTCCATGCGTACCGACAAGGAAATGACAGTTTGTAGATAATCTGTTGCATCTTCATCTAGGACGGATGCATAGTCTTCAAGGATAATTACTGAGTAATTATATATACCTCTTAATGGTTCTTTGAGATCATGAGAAGCTGCATAAGCAAAAGAAGCTAATTCGCGGTTACTGGTTTCTAACTCTTGATTGATCTTGGCTAATTCTTCTGCCTTTTTGAGGACAATCCCAACGATCGCATTTCGCAGACTCAAAGCACTATCAATTTCACATTCTAGCCAAGGTAAAGATGTTAATCTGACAATTTCTTGCCATTTTTCAAAGGACTTTCTGGGACAAAGGGTGAGACTACCATCTGAGTTAACTTGAATCGATTCGTTGGGATTACCTGCCCAGTTTACCGTGCGGATCACTTCGGTGCGAAACCAGAGAAGATAATAATGTCGCAATTTAGAAATCCGCAATAGCAACAACCCACTAGCGGTATCTTTAAATGTCTCAGCCTCTGGGTAAAGCTTGGGTAAGGAATCAGTATAGAATATATTGTCTCTCACCTGAGCATCTGCCCAGGTAATTAGCGATCGCACATTTTCGGTATTTGGTGTTGCTCCCACCAGAGAAATTTCACCATCCAAACAAACCGCCGCCCCTGTCGCACCTACAAGACCTAGTAAGCGAGGTTCAGGATGGATTAATGCATCTCTGAAGTTATCTGCTTGAGAGATTGATTCTACAACACCAGACCGCAGAGATTCCAATCTAATTTTATAGTCTACTTCTTCTTGAATAACTTTATTCGCCAACTCCGATGACACAATTTGTCCCAAAAATTCGCAGCCAGCCCGGATTTCATAAGGGACATATTTAGGAGTTTGATGATGGCAGGAAATTAATCCCCATAGCTTTCCCTCTTGAATTAGGGGAATGACCATCAAAGCTGCCACACCCATATTTTGATGAAATTCTATACAACAAGGATCAACACTCCGCAGCACAGACAGACTTAAATCAAGGGGAGTATCATCTGTTGTAGGAGTTAATTCCACAGGTTGGGCGTTGATACATGGTATAATTCGCAACGCATTGCGTCTGTATAAATCTTTAGCTCCTTGTGGGATGTCTGTTGCTGGATAGTGGAGTCCCAAATAAGGCGATAACTCTTCTGTTTTGACTTCAGCAATCACTTCCCCTGCGCCTTGATGGTCAAATTGGTAGACCATCACCCGGTCAAATTCTGTAATATTGCGGGTTTGTTGGGCTGCAAGTTGTAAGAAATCTATCAGGTTATTTGTGCGTTTGAGTTTGGCGATCGCTCCTTTGATTAAGGTGTGAATGTTCAAAAAATTTACTTGAACTGGTGATGATGTTGGTTCTAGCTCTAAAATGATGGTGTCTTCTACTCGATGCACAAAACCATCAAAGTCTCGCTCACCCTCATTTGTGCGGATTGATAGCTTCAGGTAATTAACAGTGTCAATTTCGTCTGTTGGAAGTTGAGCGATCGCTTCTAAACACAAAGCATCGAGCAAAGAACTGAGAGGTTGACCAAGTAACTCCTCTGGCTGTTTACCCAAATAATCTTGGGTGTTGCTGCTAACTTGTAATATCACCAATTGTGTACTTAGTGCTAAAAGTACACCATGGGGCTGGATCGAGCCAGGGTTAAAACTGAGATCGTCGTGACTAGTTAATAACAACTCCAAACAATGAGATTTTCAATAAAGTGCTAGTTAAACTGCATGATTGGGGCTAGCTTTTTTGCTTACCCCAAAATTTGGTTATTATTTCTTATTTTAATATTTTTTAAAGATTTTGGATAGATAACAATCTAAATAGAACAGATAAGGCTTTTATTTTTTGTTGCTGGTACTATGCAATGATTACAGCATTTGAAGAGTTCTGCGAGATGTTTGGTATCGTCGTCTTCATATATGCCTTGCTCTCATATATGAATTTACATTTAACAGAAGTTCAGTTTTGTATCCAAAAAGCAGCAATGCAACCAAAACGGAGAATCATTGATGATGCTGAACTGCAACGGTAGTATTCTAAATTTTTTGATAATCTCAAATCTTAACGGGGCGATCGCGACGTACCAGGTTTGATATGATGTAGCATCTAGGTTTTACTGGGGAAACTCAGAGAAAAAATGCCTCCTTGTCCCCCTTCCCTTCTAGGTTTTAACTAACCGCGATCGCCACTCCTACACTTTCATTCGCTAATCTATCTACTGCACATATAGCATAGGTTCCCGGTTCAACGGTTGCAAAGGTGGTGTTAGCAGGTAAAACCCGCTGGAGTGTCCAATTATCACCACTCTGTCTATAAACTGTCCAAGAACGAATCTGACTGTTATCACCTGGCTTCCAAGTCAGTTTACGGTTACTAACTTGTAGGGCTGTAGGTGGTGTTGGTGGTGTGGTGTTCTGCCAAGATAAAGTCGGAGGTAAGGCAGGTTTGTTGTAAAGCAACTGTAATTTATCAGCGATACCCTGACTATTATCCATCAAAACGCCGACGTTAAAGAAAATATTTCCTAGTGACAACTGTCCAGCTTGGCTACGACTAATTTTCACCTGCTTTTCAATTTCGCCACTCTCCCGACTCTTGTTGCTTGGTTCTGTAAGATTGTTACCTGCATAAACGTGTCTTTGTTTGGTGTTAACCTCTGTCCACCACTTCAACAGGGCAGAATAATTTTGTTGTGTTTGGTCGGTGCGCCAGTAAAGCTGGGGAGCAATATAATCAATCCAACCTTGTTCTAGCCATTTCTTCGAGTCGGCATACAGCACATTATAAGCGTCTAACCCAGTAATCCCAGGGGGTTGTCCGGGGCGATAGATACCAAAGGGACTAATACCAAATTGAACGTAGGGTTTGGTTGCTTTAATCCCTTGCCATAGACGCTGTACCATTTTGTTCACATTGTCCCGACGCCAATCACCAACGCCGAGGGTACCACCAGCAGCTTTGTAGGCAGCGTAGGTTTTATCATCGGGGAAAGACTGACCCTCTATGGGATAAGGGTAAAAATAATCATCTAAGTGAATAGCGTCAACATCGTAGCGTTTCACTACGTCTAGGATCACATTGTAAGCTCGATCCTGAACGATTTTCAGTCCTGGGTCCATCCAGCGTTGAGTCTTCCAAACGTAGACGCATTCTGGATTGGTAGCTGCGATGTGGGGACGAACAGTTTTAGCTGGATTCGTGGAAGTACTAGCTCGGTAAGGGTTAAACCAAGCATGAAGTTCGATATTGCGCTTGTGGCATTCAGCGATCGCAAACTCCAAAGGATCATAAAATGGATCTGGTGCTTTGCCCTGGGTTCCTGTTAACCAAGCACTCCACGGTTCCAGTTGGGAAGCATACATAGCATCGCCCTCTGGTCGTACCTGAAATATCAAGGCATTAAAATTGAGAGCATCTAATTTTTCAATAATTTTGATTAACTCGGCTTTTTGCTGTGCAACAGAAAGTCCTGTTTTAGAAGGCCAATCACTATTCCACACACAAGCTACCCAAGCCCCTCGAAACTCCCGGTTATGACTGACAATTGTCGGAGGTGTTGACGGTGACGGTAGATTTCCCGGTTCATTTCCTGGTTCAGGAGCAACCACTATATAGTTAGAGGGAATTTTCTCGGCCTTATCCTGATATACCAATGCTTGATAAACTATTGCTGCGACGTCAGCGCGGGTTGCTGCGACCTTGGGATTCAGTATTTTCACGTTAGGAAAATTAGTAACTATACCAGCACGAGTAGCGATCGCTACTGCATTCTTGGCATATTCAGGAATACTACTGGCATCGTTATAGATGAGGGGAAGTTTTGGTAATAAATCAGCCTTCACATTAGCACTCAGACCTAAGCCACCGACTAAAGATACCAAAACATCACCTTTAGCAATTCTATTATTGGGACGGAAACTGCGATCAGGATAGCCAGACAGAAATCCGATTTCGTAAGCTTTTTGAATGGCATTTGCTGCCCAGTGGTTAGCAGGAACATCAGTAAACGGCACATACTCCCGCTTACCAGGTAGGTTAAAAACTGTGGTAATGATGGCAGCAAACTCTGCACGAGTGACTGAGTTATCGGGACGAAACGTGCCATTGGGATACCCGTTTAAAATTTGACGCTGGGCTAAAGCTTCAATAAAAGCACGGGCCCAATGATTTTGAATATCCGAAAAGCGAGTAGAAGTTGATACCATATTCAATCCCAGCTAGCTAGATTGATTTTATTCAGCTTTGTGATTTTTTCGATGGTTTTGTTATGACTTTTTAGGTTTATCCAAAATTGTGCGATCGCAAAATAATTTATTCTGCTCTTAGTTCTTAAAAAAAAGTTATTTAATTTACAAGAGCTTTTTAACATCATAGTTATAAAGATACAATTTTTTTGGGAATGGGATCGCGTTTGTATTTTTGACTTATGACTCATTGCTCCTCCCTCACCATCCTGCTGATTGATGATTGCGCCGATGATCGTAGAGCATGTTGTCGCTTTTTAAAACGTGACAGCCTGTATAGCTACCGTATTGTGGAGTTTGAGACAGGAACGCAGGCAATAAAATGGTGTGAGCAAGAAATACCAGATGTGATTTTGCTGGATTTTTTGTTACCCGATGGGGATGGGCTAAAGTTTCTTCAGCAAATTCGAGAACAACTGAAAAATACCCAATGTGCTGTGATCATGTTGACAGGGCAAGGGGATGAAATGATTGCTGTCAGTGCGATGAAAAATGATGCTCAGGATTATCTGGTTAAAGACCACCTTACGGTTAAAATTCTACAACGTGCAATTCATCATGCAGTTGAACAAATGCATCTGACTCGACAGCTAGAAAAAAGTCGAGAACAACAACAACTGATTGGTGCGATCGCTTTACGGATTCGTCAGACACTGAAGCTAGAAGAGATTCTGCGTACAACCGCAACAGAAGTACGCCATTTTCTCAAGGCTGACCGGGTAGTGGTGTATAAATTTAACCCAGATATGAGTGGTACTATTGTTGCAGAGTCAGTTCTTCCAGGTTGGACAGTTGCTCTGGGGACACAAATTGCAGATACCTGCTTTCAACAGGGAGGCGGAACCGACTATCTACAGGGAAAAAAACGCGCAATCAATGATATTTATCAAGCAAACTTAACTGAGTGCCATTTACAGTTGCTTGAACAATTTGAAGTCAAAGCTAAGTTAGTAGTGCCTATTTTGGTTACAGATCAGTTATGGGGGTTTTTAATTGTCCACCAATGTTCAGCATCCCGTCAATGGCAATCTGTAGAATTGGACTTGTTAGATCAACTAGGGGTACAAATAGCGATCGCAATTCAGCAAGCTAGTGCCTATGAGCAGCTACAGACAGAACTAGCAGAACGCAAGCAAGCAGAGGAAAGGCTACGGCAAGCACAGAGGTTGCAAATTGAACTACAACTTCTTGAAGATATCTTAGAAACAGCACATGCAGGTTACTGGAACTGGGATATTCCAGGCAATCAGGTGTACTTAAGCCCCAGCTTTAAGCAGATGTTTGGCTATGAGGATCACGAGTTGCCTAATACATCAGAGACTTGGCACAGTCTGATTTTCAGGGAAGATTTACCTGGGGTTCTCGAAAGCTTTGAGCAACACATCAAAAGTCGTGGTCAAATACCTTGTTACAACGAGGTGAGATATCAGCATAAGGATGGTTCTACAGTTTGGGTCATCTGTTCACGTCGCGTTATTAAATGGGATCAAGATGGTAATCCACTCCGGATGATTGGTTGTCATATTAATATTACAAAACGTAAACAGGCAGAACAAGAAGTCATCCAAAACAGGCACTTGCGGGAGGCAATTTTCAATGAGTCTACCGATGCCCTGTTTTTAGTCGATTCCCAAACCCTGCTGACTCTTGATTGTAACCGGCGAGCGGTGGAACTGTTTGGTGTGGCTGATAAAGCAGAACTGATCGGTATTGAAGGGCATATACTCCAGCGTCATCAATTTTCTGCTGATGAGATGGCAGCAATTGTCGCAGAACTTGATGTGAAAGGGTTTTGGAGCCGAGAAATAGAATATGTAACTCGGCAAGGCAACATCTTTTGGGGTAACATTGCAGCCAAACCGATTACTGTAGCCGGACGTACCTTGAATTTAGTGCGCGTGAGTGATATCAGCGATCGCAAACAAGCTGAGGAGCAACTAAAGCAGACAAATGAACAGCTTGCCAATATCAACGCCGAACTTGCTCGTGCTACTCGTCTCAAAGATGAATTCCTGGCAAACATGAGCCACGAACTACGAACGCCTTTGAATACTATCCTGGGGATGTCTGAAGGCTTTCTGGAAGGTGTGTTTGGTTCAACTAATGAAAGACAAGCAAAAGCGATCGCCACAATTGAACGCAGTGGTAAACATCTGCTGGAACTAATTAACGACATTCTAGATTTGTCTAAAATCGAGTCTGGCAAACTGGAACTACAACTGAGTGACGTTTCAGTGAAGACTCTGTGTAATAGCAGCCTCACCTTTATCAAACAGATGGCGCTGAAAAAGAATATTCATCTCAGCACAAATATTTCCCAGAACATTGGCACTATTCAAGTGGACGAGCGCCGTCTACGTCAGGTACTAATCAATTTACTCAGCAATGCCATCAAATTCACACCGGAAAAGGGATCTGTGAGGCTAGAAGTTTGGGTGGAAGAAGTGGAGGGGATCGGGGATTCTCCAGAGGAGACGCTTCGCGTAGACGCGCAAGCGGCTTCTCACAGAGTACGGGGACATGGGGGACATGGGGGAGGAGAGGAAGATTATTTTTCTGTGGCTGTTTCGTCGTCCCCTCATCTTTGTTTCAGTGTTACAGACACTGGTATCGGCATCGCTCCTGAAGATATCGGTAAGCTGTTTCAGCCTTTTATCCAGCTTGACAGCAGTCTCAATCGCCAGTATAACGGCACGGGTTTAGGGCTGGCACTGGTAAAGAGAATTGCCAAGCTGCATGGAGGAACAGTATCGGTTAGTAGTAAACTTGGGCAAGGCAGTTGTTTCACCGTCTGTATTCCCTACTGTACAAGCGATTATATTTCAACTTTCTTACCTGACAAAAATGCTCAAGTTTGGATGAGCGAAGGTTCGGTTCCTTCTACAGACCAGATTACTCCCTACTTCAACGAAATGGGAATGCAAACCGTCCTCAATCCACAGGGCGAATCTCCTTTAATATTGCTAGCAGAAGACAATCAGGCAAACATCGATACAATGTCTGGCTATCTTGAGAGTCGAGGATATCGTCTGGTTTTAGCGAAAAATGGACAACAAGCAATAGAGCTTACCCTAGCTCATCGCCCTGATTTAATTGTGATGGATATTCAGATGCCGATCATGGATGGACTGGAAGCGATGCATCACATCTGTAGCGATCAACAATTGATGCATGTTCCAATTATTGCTCTAACAGCGCTAGCCATGCAGGGCGATCGCGAAACTTGTTTAGCTGCTGGAGCCAAAGAATATTTGACTAAACCTGTAAAACTCAAACAGCTGGCAACAAAAATTCAACTACTTTTAGACAGATAGCGAAGATATTTGATGGACACTCAACCCTCTGTTTTAGTAATTGATGATGAACCGGATAACTTCGATGTTCTTGAAACGTTGCTGGATGGTGAAAACTATCAGCTACACTACGCCCCTAGTGGTCAACAAGCTCTTGATCGCCTTCATAGTTTTCAGCCTGATGTGATTTTGCTGGATGTGATGATGCCCGATCTAGATGGGATGGAAATTTGTCGGCGCATCAAAGCTGATTCGCAATGGCAAGCAGTTCCGATTATCATGGTGACGGCATTAACTGGGAAAGAAGACCTCGCTCGATGTATTGCTGCGGGTGCAGACGACTTCATTAGTAAACCCGTCAACGGTGTGGAATTACGAGCCAGAGTTCATTCCATGTTGCGGATTAAACAGCAGTACGATAGTGTCCAAAACTTGCTCAAACTGCGAGAAGACATGGTTAACATGATTGTCCATGACTTGCGAAATCCCCTTGCGAGTATTGTCCTATCGACTGAAATTCTCCGGCTTCCTGGTTTGTCACCCGAAAAGCAACAACAAAAGATCGAGGAAATTGCCAGCGCTGGACAACAACTACAATCGCTGATCAATAGCTTGCTGATCATGGCCAAGTTAGAATCTGGCAAAATGTCTCTTAACTACACAGAAGTAGACCTGAGTGCTATTTGTATTTCAGCTGTGGCAGATATTGAAGCGATCGCTGCTCAAAAAAATCTCACCCTTGTCAGTGAACTACCCCAACCTGGTGGAGTTGTGAAAGTAGATGCAGCGATCTTTCGGCGAGTCCTGGATAATTTGCTTTCTAATGCGATTAAGTTCTCGCCGTCAAACTCGCAAGTGATTTTACGCGCAGAGTATTTGGAACCAGGTGCGAAAGTCCAAGTAGTTGATTCAGGTCCCGGAGTCAGTAAAGACTTACGACAACGAATTTTTGAGAAATATGAGATTGGAACTCTGCTTCAAGAAGTTTCGCAAATTGGTTTAGGATTAGCTTTCTGCAAAATGGCGATCGAGGCACATCACGGCATTATCAGAGTCGAAGACAATCATCCACGGGGTGGTATCTTTACGGTATTGCTTCAACAATAGCCTGTGAATCGATTTTGGATTTTAGATTTTGGATTGACGAGGCACGGGTGGCGAAAGAGCATCGCCACATTGAGTACCGTCCCCACAGCCCCGGCTCGGAATGATTGGTCAATTTGCCCAATATTTAGCCCGTTCTACCGCCTTTTGCCAAATGACGAAATTAGCTGTTGCATATTCACTACCCACGCCAGGCGAAAAGTAACGATCAATTTGTCGCTGTTGCACCAACGTTTCATAACTATCCCAAAATCCCACCGCCAAACCAGCAGCCATGGCGATACCCTGCACGGTAGTATCACGCATCACTGGACGTTGAACTGATATATTTAACACATCTGCCTGGAACTGCATGAGGAAGTTGTTTTCACAGGCTCCACCATCTACTGTTAATTTATTTACTGCTGCACTGCAAGACCCACTGATGGCTACCACAACTTCTTTGACTTGGTAGGCGATCGCTTCTAAGACAGCCCTGACTAAATGCTGTGGCTGGACGGCGGCGGTAATGCCAAAAAAGGCTCCCCTGGCGCTCATATCCCAGTGAGGTGCGCCCAATCCACTAAATGCTGGAACAAAATATACACCACCGTTATCTGTAACTTGATTAGCGATCGCTTCTGTTTCGGCAGCTGATTTAATCAACTTCATGCTATCCCGCAACCATTGGATACACGCCCCACTGGTAAACATGCTACCTTCCAAGGCATAGCCCACATCTAAACTACCATTACGAATTTGTGTCCATGCCACAGTAGAAATAAGCCGATTTTGAGAACGGACAATTTCTGAGCCAGTGTGAGCAACTAAAAAACTACCAGTGCCGTAAGTACATTTCATTAAACCAGGGCGATCGCATCCATGACCAAATAAAGCTGCTTGTTGATCTCCCAAAATGGCAGTGATCGGAATTTCCGCACCGAGTAAAGTGCTATCAGTCACACCAAATTTTCCTAAACTGGGTTGGATCTGGGGCAAGATATGAGCGGGTATTTGCAATAATTCCAGTAAAGTGTCATCCCATGTACAGCTTGTCAGATTCATCAGCATTGTCCGACTGGCGTTGCTGTGGTCGGTAGCGTGAATTTTTCCACCTGTGAGTTTCCACAATATCCAGGTATCAATTGTCCCAGCTAAAACATTTTTGAGATCAATACCTGCGACATGATCTAGCAGCCATCTGAGCTTTGTAGCGGAAAAATAGGCATCGATAACTAAACCAGTGCGATCGTAAATCTCATCACCATAACCTTGGGCTTGTAATTGATTACACAAAGGAGCAGTGCGACGATCTTGCCAAACAATCGCTTGATGTAGAGGTTTTCCAGTGGTTTTGTCCCAAATTAAACAGGTTTCCCGTTGTACGGTGACTCCCATTGCCACAATTTCACTAGGGATAATTTTGGCATTGGCGATCGCAGTTTGTATTACCCAACAAGTATCTTGCCAAATCTCCTCGGCGTCATGTTCTAACCATCCCGGTTGGGGATAATACTGTGTGAGTTCTTTGTATGCTTGCCCAACAATTTTGCCAAGAGCATCAAACACAAAAGCACGATTGCCTGTTGTCCCTAAATCTAATGCCAAAATGTAACTCATATTTCAGGGTCTATGGGTATATCATCAGTGGCTAATAATTTACCATTAGGACTAAAGGCGACTGAATCAAAATCAGAAAATTACCTTAAAGATAAGTACTATTGCGAGGAAATTACAGTAAAAACAGCAACTAGTGTAACCAAACCAAATAAAATCACAGAAACGACAAAGACAGATAAATTAACAATATAAGTTGATTTATATGAGTATTCCTCTTGCTCTAATGATTTGACTTTGATTAAGTATCCAATTATTGCCAAAACTAACAGGAAAATGCCTAAAGCGATCGCGCTCAAGCCAATAATGTGAGTCAGTTGCATAGCCATACGTGGATTATGTTTGGGAATCGACTCATTCAGCGCATTCAAAATGCGATCAAAGGCGATACCAAAACCAATCAAAGATAAGCAATTTTGAATCCAACTTGTCAATGTGCGTTCAGCAGCAGCGCGATTACGCTCTTTTGCTAATTCGTTAGTGGTAGTAGTCGGTTTTTTAGAGGGACTCAAACTCACATATTGATAACATTTCACGTTAATCATGATACATATAAATTTGTACCAGACGCGTAGCAAGATCCCCCAGGGTAATTTTGCGTCTCTACATGCTATGTTTGTGAGTGAATGCACTTATCAAAATACCAATAAACGCAAAGACAGCAATGCAAACTAGAGCGATCGCAACTGTCAATGCTAGAGAGTGACGGGGAGTGTAGAGATATTCCTCGTCGCGTCGAATATGATACAATTCTTGCTGGTGTTGGATCATTGCCATGATCATGGCATAAATACCCAAGCCAATGAAAGCAAGACCTAAAATGCGAGAAAGACGTACAGGATTGATGTCTCGAACAACTTGAAAGCTACGGATAGCACTGACGATGACATCAATCCCAAAACCAAAGCTGATCAGGGTAAGGCTGGTGCGAATCCATGCCATGAGTGTGCGTTCAGCGGCAGCTCGGTTGCGCTCTTTGGCAAGTTCGGTTTGGATATTAGGTGTTTTGCGAGCAGGAATAGGTTCCTTCATCTATTTATTACTGTCAGGTTCTCAAAATCAGCATCAATAGCGATCGCCATAGCTACTTCGTCCTTTAGACGCTGACAAGTAATTTTGGGTTCTAATTCGGTGAGGGTATCAACCAGTTCTCTGACCCACTTGTGTTCAATAATGGCAATGATGGCAGAACTACCAGCACCCAGAGAGTAACCGATTTCCTTAAGTTCTTGTTCGTCAAAGCCCAAATCGATGAATTTTCCGGTGAGAGTGCTAGATGCGCTACCCAGCACAATACCGGTAATCGGTCCACCAGCCAAAATACCGATAATAGCCCCTAATATCCCACAAATACCTAAACTCCGTTTGATTCCTACTGTCTGAACCGTTTCTTTGAACAACAGCTTACCATTTTCATCCTTAGTTATAACTGCTGCATTCCAAAGCCCGACCATTCTTTCCTGTTTGAGGTGCTTTAGTTCCTCAAGCACTTCAACAGCCTGTTCTTGATTTCCAAATCTAGCAACAATTAGGTCAATAGGATTTTCAGCAGGATTTTTCATAACGTATGACCGTATCTAATGGTGTTGGTTGAGAGGTTTAATTGCTCCTCACGGCTCACTCCAGACATCAAAACCTATGGCTCATTGACTCAATTTCATGCCAAATAAGACAATTAAGCTGAAATATTACTGGCTGATATTACACTAGTTGTATAGCTGGATAATAACCAATCAAATTATAGTCATCAAGTTTTCTAATGCGTATCATTTATCAGACTCTTTGTTTCTAAATTAAATTTAGATTAAACTATAAACTACATTGATTATTGATTTTCAGTTTCATTCTAGCTTATAAAAATAAGAGTAAAATAATAAATTTATAAGGACAAAATAACATGATAGTTTTGCTAAAAAATAGAAGAATATGACTTATAAGTACTTGGTTAATATTCTAAGAATATTTGCAAATTGATGAGGGGTATCACCCTACAACTCAGAAAAAGATCCTCATGATCATCACTTTAGTATTAAAAATTAAAAATCTTCTGCGTTAAATCTCAATACGCTTCAGTTAAAAATTTCCGCTTTTAGAAAAAACGGTTTTAAATTTCAAAGATATGAAATTTATAAAAATTCTTCTTCCCTCTCATACAAATTGTCTATAATCTCGCAACAGATCAATCTCCGCGTCTTTGTGTCATCATCTGTAGCCATCTTTTGGAGAATTGGCATTACACCCTCACACCCTCACATCCCTCCTAGACCCTCCAAACTTTGATTTGTCTACTTTTGTTGATTTCGCTGTTGTATCGGCTGTGTACGATAACCATATGCTATGGTTTGTCATTTTTTCGTGTTGAGATTTTATTGAAAAATGACAAAAAAATATTTGATACACTTCAGGTCTTTGCTGCAAAATGCCGTTATATCCTTTGTTTATAACTCTTTTCAGCACTAGTCTCACAATTAACCCCGGTGTGACCGGGGTTAATTTTTACCCATCTTTATAGGTGAAATTCACTGTTTCGGAATAATCACTACGTGACTATAGTGACATAGGAAACGTTCAAACCAGCCCCAGTTACACTGGGGTTTTTCTTATGAAAGCATTAATACTAGCGCTAATCTGTAATATCGTCAATCTGTTAGCCTGTCTGTTAGGTTTTACTTCAAACTGATTTTGGCTTGGGAGTTTGCTAAACAATTTCAAGTTACTTATCAGGAAAGTATCTCTTATAAGAAAAAATTTTACTAGTGAATATCACCATTTTAATATTCAACTTAAATTTTTAATTATCAAGGTATTAATTGCAATCAAGTTTGCAATTAAATACAGCAAATATTATGATACTTAATATTGAGATAATGTTAAACTAGCTTAGGACTTAGTGACAAGATAATTAACACTTTAGTAACCTGATAAAAAGCCCTAGTTTGAAAATAGGTAACAGCGATTCTCCTAAAGGAGACGCACTTGCATTCGGAAGAAGACAAGGGAGACATTAAAGACGCGGTGACGGGGAGAATCTATCAGAAATCTCCCTATATCCCCATCACTCACCCCAATTCCCAGTCTTTTTATTGTTTGAACTGGCGAATGTTGGTAAAACCAACAATCTTGTTTGCGTTGCGTATTCGCATAAGCACCGCCTGCTGGAAAATATTTAGTAACTCAGCATCGTCCTTATATTCTTGAGTAAGATCAACCGTTACCTGTTGAGCATAGTCATCGCAGTCATTAATATTCTCTTTGTCTGGGGAATCATGCAGCAATTGCATTTGCGTTTCCTCATTGTTACAAAGCAATTTTTCAGTTAGCTGATTAAAAGATGAAATTAGCTTGTCCATTGCAGATACCCCTAATGAAAAGTAATGTATTAAATGTAAGTAGAACGACTTCAAAAAACCAAACTATGTGAAGTAATGTAAAATTATCGAAATCTAGTTTGTAGTAAGGACTTAAGTCCTTACTACAAACTTTTAATTATTTACGCCGTTCTACTTATTTCTGATTTCGCATGAAAAAAAGTCATCTCTAAACTGTCATAAATCAGGTTAATTACACCTAGCAAACTAATTAACCAAAAGACAGTTTAAAAAGATGATCATGCCAAATCTATGATCAATTTAGCAGCCAAAAATAAGCAGGAAATAAGTAATTAATAAAAAAAGTTAAAAATAATATTATTATGAAATAATCATCAATATATTTTAATTTTAATCAGATTTCCATTTAAGTAGTTCAGCTATTTGTTCTGGTAGTTGGGTCGGGTTAAAAGGCTTGGCGATCGCTCCAACAATATTCATCTCTTGCAGTTGTTGACGCGAAAACCAACTTGCTTTTGCGGTGATCAAAATAATTGGAATATCATTAATGAGTGGATGTGTGATAAATTTTTGAATAATCCCAAGACTATCTGTTTCCAGCATTGGCACATCCAAAACAATAGCATCAGGTTTTCTGAGCAATAATGCTTCTTTAATCGTTAAAACTTCAAGCCCTTGATGAAGAGAAGAAACTGACAGCACATCCCAACCACCAAGACGATTTAAGCAAACTTGTAAAATCGCTCGGATAGAAATTTCGTGATCGATAAGCAAAATCAGCTTGCGGGGCATGATTAAATTAACTTTGGGGCGTTTAAGAGCGCACCTAAAAGCAGATTTGGAAGATATATTACACTCTGACACTGGGTTTTTCCAAGATTGAACTCACTCAAGACAGAGCATAAAACCGAAAAGTAAGACACTTATAAGCACCGTATAAGAGTACCTAATATTTATTCTTTAGATAGGATCTAAACCACGTCTACTTTGAGAACTGTAGTTTTGTAGTTTTGTAGGTTGGGTGTAGCGACAGCGAAACCCAACATTATAGTCTGGTTAATGTTGGGTTACACTCCGTTCCACCCAACCTACATAATGTCCTTTTTGAAAAACTCCTCTTTTCAAGATGGACGAGGTTTATGGTTAGTTTTGAATAAAATCTATGGTTTGGTCATACCATTCCACAAAATTCTTGATCAAAATCCTCCCTCCCCCTTCCCTTGTCCTCCTTGTCCACGCCACGTGCTACAACGCTCTTAACCCGCAAGGGCGCAGTGGCTCCCCTTGTCCTCTCCTACCAGCCCAAAATTTCAGTCACTTGTTTCCAAACAGTCATGGGATCAAACGGTTTGGTGATGACACCAGCAACTCCCATCTTGGAAAAGCGTTGACGATCGCTCGGTAACACTTTAGCTGTAAGCAGTATCACTGGAATGAATTGTGTTGCGATATTCGAGCGAAGGCGATCAATAACCTGAAATCCATCCATATCTGGCATAGACACATCCAAGAGAATAGCGTCTATAGGTTTGCTAGTCTTGACTTTGAGTAACCCTTCCTCTCCTGACTCAGCTAGGACTGCTTTCCAGCCTGCAAAATTTTCCAGGGAGATTTGAACCACTCTACGGATGTCTTTTTCGTCGTCTACAACTAGGATACGTTTGTTCATGCCTCCTCCCTAGTGATTGGCAATGTGAAATAAAATGTACTTCCTTCTCCCAACACACTCTCTACCCAAATGCGTCCACCGTGTTGCTGAACAATATTCTTACAGATGGCTAATCCTAGCCCTGTTCCTCTTTTTTGACGACGATCAGAGACATCTACTTGCTGAAAGCGTCCAAAAATGCTTTCCAGCTTTTCTGGAGGAATACCACGTCCGTGATCGCGAACCTTAAATAGGATTTTGGGAGATTGGGGAGTGTGGGAAGAAGACGCGGGGAGTGGTAGACGCGGGGACGCGGAGAGTAATTGATCGAAATTCCCTGTGTCCCCGTGTCCCCCGTGTCCCCCGTGTCCCCCTTGTCCCCCTTGTCCCCCTTGTCCCCCCATCCCTGCGTCCTCTTCTGGACTCAGCAACTCTGCACTCAAGCAAACAGTACTACCCGCAGGTGAGAATTTAATCGCATTACTTAACAGATTGATTAATGTTTGAATAATTGAGTCTGCTGCTGCCGAAATTTGCACATTTGGAACCATGACGGAAATTTTAACGCCGACTTCGTTAGCGATCGCTTGCACAGTTTCAATTGCTTGCTGTACTAAATTAGCGATCTCGCATGTTTCCATCACAAGTTGAATTTTGCCAGACTCTAGTCGTTCGAGATCAAGAATGTCGTTGACTAAACGCACGAGGCGATCGCTATTATTAAAGGCTATTTGCAACATTTCTTTGGCTTGTTCGGGTTCATGATCAAAGACACCGGTTTCTAAAATTCCCAAAGAACCGCGAATAGCCGTTAATGGGGTGCGGAGTTCGTGACTCACAATCGAAATAAATTCATTTTTGATCCGATCCACTTCGTAGCGATCGCTAATATCTTGAATTTGAGCAATAAAATACAATGGTCGTCTGTGTTGATCTTTGACAAGCGATACATTTAAGAGAGTATGGATCGTATCTCCTCGGTTGTGTAAATATCGTTTCTCTACCTGATAAACACGAATCTCATTCGCCAACAATTTTTGCATGAGTTCTAAATCAGCCTCTAAATCATCGGGATGGGTGATCTCCCTCATGGTGAGATTGAGTATTTCTGCTTTGGTGTATCCGACAATTTCGCATAGGGAATGATTCACCATGAGGAATTGTCCTTGCGGTGAAACTAATGCCACACCAATTGGTGCAGCATCAAAAGCCTTACGGAAGCGTTCTTCGCTCTCACGCAAATATTCTTCGGCTTGCTTGCGTTCAGCTAGTTCAGTTTGCAACTGCTGGTAGAGATTTGCTTGATGAAGGGCGATCGCTAACTGATTGCTGATTTGCTGCAAAAACTCTGCTTCAGATGCTTGCCACTGGCGGTAGTCTGAGCAGGCGTGAACTATGAGCAATCCCCAAACCCTAATTGAGGAGTCTTCTAAGGTTTGAACAATGGGCGCAACCACTTTAGATTTGACATTGACTTGCTGTAAAAACTCAGACAGACATGCCACCCAATCATATATTGCCACATCTGGTACGATGCGAGGATTACCCTGACGATAGAAATCATAACAATAATCGGGCAAAGGCTCATCGCGCCAGCGCATTTGCTCTGTAACGGGATACTCTGGAACAACAGCTTCCTTAATCACCTGTCCCGAACCATCCTGATTTAACTGGAAAATCAATGCTCGATCAGCCTGGAGAGTTCTTTGTACCTCAACTACTGTAGTCGCCAGAATTTGCTCCAAATCCAGTGATTGACGGATGTGCTGCGTAATGGTGATCAGCAAGCGTTCCTGATCTGCTTGCGATCGCAAAGAATGCTCCAACTTCTTGCGTCTTGTGATGTTGAAACAACTGCCGATTAAACGATAAATCTGTCCATTTTCTCTGTGAATTGGAGTTAAAACATTAATCCACCAAGTTTCTTTGCCTTTGATTAACAGACGTTCTTCATAAGTGATGCGTTTTCTGGTTGTGGTGCAAGCAACAAACCTCGCACTAATCACCTGTGCATCTTCTGGTGGGAAAATCTGCTCAGGGGTTTTACCAGCAATTTCTGAGGGTAAAAGTCCAGACATCCACTCATGAGCGGGGTTAATGTCAACATAACGAAAACTGCCATCTTCTAGGACATCAACGATAAAAATTGCAGCTGCTGTGCCTTCATATATACTCCGTAAAAACTGTTCGCTTTCTCGCAGGGCTTCTTCTGTGTGTTTACGCTCGGTAATATTGCGCCCAATGCTCAGAACAGTCTCAACCGAACCATCCTCAGCCAATTCTGGAACCAGACGACAAAACCAATACTGTTTTCCTTCAGGAGAGGGAAACTCGGTTTCATAGATTTGTTCCTCTCCTGTCTCAAAGACGCGATTTAAGATCGCGTGCCATGGGTTGACAATGGTTTCAGGAAAACCCATTTCTAACTCAGTCTTACCGATCCATTGTGCTGCTGCAATGCCCGTTTCTGTCTCGACACGAGGATTGATATAGCGGAAGCGATAGTCTCGATCTATGCGAGAAATCACATCTGGGGCATTTTCCACTAATGTCCGAAATTCTTGCTTACGTTGGCGCAGAGCATCTTCAATGCGTTTACGTTCAGTGATATCTTCTGTTAATCCGATGTAGCGTAAAAGATTTCCAGCTGGATCAAAAATTGGAAACACTTCGGCAAACATCCAACGAATTGTGCCATCGGATTTAATAATCCGATATTCACGCCGAGCAGGCTGACCTTGAGACTGTTGATTCAGAGATTGCCATACTGATTGCAGGTCATCTGGGTGTACTAAATTTAGCCAAGATTTGGGATTTTGATAGAGGCTCTCACAACTCAATCCATAAATTTTTTCATACCCAGGACTGACATAAAGAAACTGTTCGGAATTAGCAGACCAGACAAAGAAAATTTGATTGATATTTTCTGCTATTTCACGAAATCGTTCTTCACTTTCTCGCAACGCCATTTCGGCTTGTTTGCGAGCAGTAATATCAACTCCAACCATAGTGACTATCCAGCAACACCCAGCTTGATCCCAGCGAGAGGTTAATGTGTGTGCAATCCAACGCAGAGAGCAATTTTTGTGGGCAAAGCGATACTCGAATGTAATTGCTTGTTCTTGGGCGATCGCTGTAAAAGCATGTTCAGTAATGGCTGTTAAATCTTCTGAAGAAACTCGTGATAACCAAAGTTCGTGAGTTAATTCCTGGGGAGTATAACCAAAAACGGTTTCACAACCCAGAGAGTGATACTCATTCTCCCAACTACGGTCAGGGTAAACGCGGAAACTGGCGATTGAAGCACCTGCGGAGTTCAGAATATCGTTGAGTTTCGCTTGTGATGCTTGCAAAGCCTTTTCTAGTTGCTTGCGATCGCTGATGTCTTGTCCAATGCCAATTATTTGACCTGTACTGAGGCGAATATTTGCCCAAGTCGTATCTATATAGCGACCGTTCTTACACCTTGTTCGGAAATCCTGCCATTTTCCAGTCGCCGCTTGAATATGTTCTCTCACTTGTTGACGTTGTTCCGTGTCGGGATAGCACTTTGTCAACCACTCAACATCTCGCATCTCGTCTAAAGTCCAACCAAGAACACGCTCATATTCTCGGTTAATGACTAACGTTTGATCTGCTTGATCACGAAGTTTCAACATCACAGGAATGTGATCAAACAAAGCTTGTAAAATTTCGTTTTGCTGCTGTAGTTTTTTTGTCCGTTCTGCAATTTGAGTTTCGAGAGTGTGATTGTAGTCGGCTAAGAGTTTCTGAGTTTGTTTGCGTTCGGTAATATCCCTAAAAGCCGCGATCGCATAAATAATTGCGCCTGTTTCATCAAAAATTGGAACTGTCAAAACTTCCAGAGGGATATTTCGATCGGCTTGACGCAATTCCATATCATCAATCTTCACCGATTCACCCGCAAAAGTGCGTACAATAGGCAGTTGCTCGATCGGGTAAAGCTGGTCAGTTCCTGCTTGATAAACTTGAAAAACCTCTGACAACTGCTCTATTGTGATTTCGATTGGAGCTGGAATCCCAAGTAATTCCCGTGCTTTCAGATTGCTATAAATGAATTTTCCAGTGGGATCATGTGCAGTTACCCCTATAGGTATGGCATCGAGAATCTGATTTACTCGCTTTTCCCTGGCGCGTAATTGCTTTTTTCTCCTACGCAATTGACTATATATTTTGGCATGAGAAATCGAAATTGCTGCCTGTGCAAATAATAATTGCAATATATCTAATTGCTTGTTTGTAAATACTCCATTAGTAAGATTATTTTCCAGATATACTATTCCAATCAGTTTCCCTTGATTGAGCAGTGGCACACACAAGATAGATTTAGTTCGATGTTGTTGGATATAAGGATCATGAATAAATTTATCCTCACAGCTAGCATCATCCACAATTACATTTTCTAAAGTGTGGATGACATCATTAATCACTGATTTCGGGAGATGATCATCAATGGGAAGAGACTGCACACTGATTTTGAGGACAGGTTTTCCCAAAGTATCTTCGCTAGCTTCGGTATCTATAATGCCAGAGGCTACTATTTTCCATTCTTCCCCATTTTCTAAATTTGTTGGGGAAGACAAAATTAAATAGCCTGTTTGTGCATCAGTATTCTCAATCAGGATTTTTATCAAGACTCTGAGTAGCTGTTCTAGGTTAATTTCGCTCGAAATAGCGATATTTGCTCTAGTAACAGCCTCTAGTAGTTTCAAAGCTTCTACTGATGAGCTACTGCTGACTTTGGGACTGGTTGAGCGCTTAGAAGTGTTGTTGTTAGCTGATGGTAATTCAAATAGTAGCTGTGGATATTTTGTTTCTAACTCCTTGACTTTTGCTGTTGCATCCAAGCGTGTGTAAGCATAGTGCGCCTCTTGCATGTAATTCTGAGCAAACCTTGATCTACCGCGTTCTAGATAATACTTAGCGGCTAATTCATACGCTAAAGCTTCTTCTTCTAAATAAGCATTTGCTTTCGCTGCGTCAATCGCTTGCTCATAATATTCTTCTGCTGCAATTACTTGTCCCAAAACTCGCGCTTTCTCTGCTTCAACGATTAAGTGTGATAAGAATGTGATCATGTTCACTGAACTATTCTATACACAAGAAAATTGGCGCTTTTCTAGAATTTGATTGTTAGAGGATGTCTGAGAAGTCATCCGATTTTGGATTGACCACAGGATAAATCCTGTGGGTTGAAGATTTTGGATTTTGGACTTCGCCGTGAGCGCTCAGTCGAACGATTAGACATCTCCAGAAATCAGGTATCAACCCTGACTGCACAAGGCTTTGATATTCTTTTTCGGAGATGTCTATTTTGGATTTATTCCACAGCCCCCATTCCCCCAAATTGGGGGTTAGGGGGAGAAGCTCTGTACCCTGCTCGGAATGGTTGGTCAAAATACAACTTCATCACGCTTTTGAGAGATCCTCTTATAGCCATGTCAAATAGGGAAACTAAAAAGTAAATTTTTTTAACTTACATTTTTAACTTACAACGAATATAAACAGTAGGTATTAAATCCTCTTGCTTTTGCAGTATAAAGAGCTTGCTTGGCGATCGCAATCAAATCTTTATAAGATTTATCTTGACTTGGTATACCACCTGTGATGCCTAAACTCAATGTCATGTAGCCATTGGTAGAAGAGCATTGATGAGGAATTTTTAGAGTTGCGATCGCTTGCTGAATTCGCTCTACGACCTGCAACGCCCTAACCAAGCCTGTATCTGACAAAGCAATCATAAATTCGTCTCCACCGGATCGCGCCAATAGATCATGACTACGGTCAATGCATTGGCGAATTGTATTAGCTACTTGTTGCAAACAACTATTGGCGGCTTGATAGCCATAGCGATCGTTATAAGTTTGAAAATGATCAATATCACAAATTATTAAACAGAGTGAAGTTTGTTTATAGATCAGGCGTTGCCATTCCCGTTCGAGGAATTCATCACAATGGTAACGAGTCGCAACTTGAGTTAATGAATCTATCTTGGCTTTTCCTTGAGATATTTGCAATTGCTGTTGCTGAGATTGCAGCAGTTGTTGCTGCATACGGGTTAATCTTGCTCCTTGTACTCGCGAGGCTCCCTCAATCCGACTCAACACACGAGTTACTAGTTCTGGATCAACAATCGGCTTACTAATAAATTCATCTGCTCCGGCTGCAAAGACTTGTTGAATGGAGTCAATACCAGTATGAGCAGTAACAACAATTATCGGCAAATCTGCGTATTTTAAATCTTGCCGCACCACACGACATAGTTCAATTCCATTAAAGGTAGGCATTTCCAAATCTAACAGCAACAGATCAGGCTCAGTAGAAGTTAGCACTTGCCAAAACTGCTCCGGATTGCCAACACATGTCACCTTAAGTCCCCAAGGTTGTAACAAAAGTGCTAGTGTTTTCAGATGCACTGGGTCATCATCAACAATCATGACTTTGGGACTGGGTGGGGTGGTTGGTGGAGGAAATATTTCTTGCTGCAACTGTGCTAACAATTGCAGAAATTGGTTAAATTGCTGTTCTCCTAACTCGGATTGATCACTAAATAGGTGTTCGATCGCTCGCGCTAACTCTGACCCTTTGGCATATCCAAACGTCCCTAAAGCACCAGCCAATCGATGTGCTTCCTCTATTACACGCTCTCGTTGTACAGAATCGAAATAATCAACTTGGAGCGATCGCGCGGCGGTTTCCAAAATTTTAATTCGTTCTGGTAAGGAAGCCTGAAATTCCTGTGTAGCCTCCTCAATCAATACTAAGCCTTCTTGCTCTGGATCACTTGGCTCCTGCTGTTTTGTTTCTGCTTCCTCTTGTTTTTCTTTCTGTGGCGCTACCTTTAACCGATATCCCAAGCGATACACTGTTTCAATTAGCTCCTCCACCATCCCTGCACTCTTGAGTTTACGTCGCAGGTCTTTAATCAAGTTTGTCACCGCAGCATCTGTAGGAGATTCATCAATTGACCAGAGATGATCAATAATGTTGCTACGGCTGAAGATCCGTTGAGGATGCCGTAAAAAAAGCTCCAGTAAGCTATATTCTTTGGGGCTAAGAGCAATGAGTTGTTGCTTATAGGTTACTTGTATCAAGTTTGGATTGAGACACAGATTTCCCCACATCAATACTGAATAAGACATTGCATTGACTTGACGACGCGACAAAGCACGAATTCGCGCTATTAGTTGAGAAGCTTCGCAAGGCTTCGTCACATAATCGTCTGCTCCCACATCCAGACCCATGACAACATCCTCATCTGCATCTTTTGCTGTCAGCATCAGGATTGGAGTTTGACACCTGCGATCACGTAATTGACGACATATGCTTAACCCATCGAGTCTAGGAAGCATAACATCAAGCAAGATGACACTATACTCTCCTTGAAGAGCTAATTCCAAACCAAGTTTACCGTCCGTTGCAATATCGACTGTGTATCGATAGGCGGTCAGTGTGGCACAGAGAAATTCACATATAGAGAGATCGTCTTCAACTAACAGGATTTTCATGAAGGACTAACCTTCACTTACAAGGAATCGCAACAACTCCTTAGCAATTTATCTAATAAATCCTCCAATCGTGAATCTCTCAATAGAGGACTTTTTTGTAACAAATAGTTGTAATCAAAATTACAAATGGGATTGGGGATCGGGGAACGGGGAACGGGGAACGGGGAATGGGGAATCGGGAATGGGGAATGGGGAACGGGGATCGGGGAACGGGGAACGGGGAACGGGGATCGGGGAATGGGGAATGGGGAATGGGGAACGGGGATCGGGGATCGGGGATTGTTTTTTAAGATTTTCAAGCAAAGCGCTAACATACTAAACCACGTCTACTTTGAGAACTGTAGTTTTGTAGGTTGGGTTACACTCCGTTCCACCCAACCTACATAATGTCCTTTTTGAAAAACTCCTCTTTTCAAGATGGACGAGGTTTATATCTATGTTTGGCAATCTATCTTACAAAATATTTATTTAGAGTTTTTTGTATCAAGCAATACAGTAAAGTTTAGTTTTTTATAAAAATACTAAATATTGCTAGGCAAACAGTAGTTAGAATTACGTATACAGATACTTAAGCAAAATAAAGTAATTATGGGTATTGCAGTTGAAAATGTCTCTAAGCACTATGGTAATTTCCGTGCAGTTGACGATGTAAGTTTGGAAATTAAAACCGGATCTCTGGTAGCATTACTGGGGCCTTCTGGTTCCGGAAAATCTACCTTACTACGGATGATTGCTGGGTTGGAAATACCAGATGCAGGTCAAATTTGGTTAGTGGGCGAAAATGCTACCCATCGCAGCGTCCAGGAACGTAACATTGGCTTTGTTTTTCAACATTACGCGCTGTTTAAACACCTGACAGTGCGAGAGAATATCGCCTTTGCAATGGAACTGCGTAAAGCTAACAAACAACGTACTCGCCAACGAGTCGAGGAACTTTTGGAATTGGTACAGTTAAGGGGATTTGGCGATCGCTATCCTTCTCAGCTTTCCGGGGGTCAACGACAACGAGTAGCTTTAGCACGGGCGCTAGCTGTGCAACCACGCATTCTATTATTGGATGAACCTTTTGGAGCATTAGACGCCAAAGTCCGCAAGGATTTACGCACCTGGTTACGTAATCTGCATTCCGAAGTCCATGTTACTACTGTATTTGTCACCCATGACCAAGAAGAAGCAATGGAAGTTGCAGACGAAATCGTGGTAATGAATCAGGGACGGGTCGAACAAGTTGGTAGCCCAGCTTACATCTATGACAACCCAGCCACACCTTTTGTGATGAGCTTTATCGGCCCAGTGAATGTTTTACCAGGTAATGCAGGTATTGCACCCAACAGAGATAGAGTTTCTCCCAGCGACAAAGTATTTTTACGCCCCCATGATATATTAATTGAAATAGAAGCAAGCGACGATACTACCTCTGTGATAGTTGATCGGATCATTCATCTAGGTTGGGAAATTCGAGCCGAGTTAGCTTTGCAATCTGGTGAAAGAATCAATGCATTCCTCAGTCGGGAACAGTTCCGCAGGCTTGAGTTACAAGAGGGTCAACGCGTCTACGTGAAATCAAAGCAAGCAAAAGTCTTTTCTGGTGCTTATGCTGTAACCTAAGACCAATTGTTTGTAGTAAGGACTTTAGCGCTGAAATATTTAAGGACTAAAGTCCTTACTACAAACGATACAATAGAGCGATCGCGTCTTGGTGTGAGGATGCGATCGCTTTCTGCTATAAAGAAAAAAGATTAAGATCAAGAATATTCTCTTTTTAAGAGTCATTAAAATTCTCGATGAGCAAATCAGTATCTTTTCAAAGAATAGTCAAGTATGTAGAGGCTCTTTCTAGCCAAGAGCAAAAGTTGCGACTAAAACTGATTTATATAAATATAGGTGGGATAACGACGCCAATAAATTGCTATCAATACAGCACAAACACTAGAAGCAATTAAGACAGGTAGAGAGAATCATGGTAATTTTAATGAACTATAGATATATTTGTTCAGCGAAATTATAAATCATTGAATGAGAGAAATTATTTTTTATCGCACAGATTCAGAAAGATGTCCGATAGAAGAATTCCTAGATTCTTTATCTGGAAAACAAGCGCAAAAAGTGCTTTGGGTTTTACGCCTAATTCAAGAAATAGATTCTGTGCCAAGTCAATACTTTAAGAAATTGGTAAACACTGATGATATTTGGGAAGTAAGAGTTAACGTTGGTAGTAATACATTTCGTCTACTTGGCTTTTTTGCTCAGGATAATTTGATTATTTTAACAAACGGATTTGCGAAAAAGACACAAAAAACACCATCTCAAGAGATTGAATTAGCAGAACAGCGAAAACGAGATTATGTAAGCAGGAAACAAAATGATGAATGATATAGAAAAATATATTGCCAAGCGCAAGCAAACGGACTCTGAATTTGCTGAAGATTTTGATTCTGGATATGCCAGTTTTAAAATAGGAGTATTGCTGGCGCAAGCAAGAATTGCAGCAGGAATGACACAAGAAGATTTAGCTCATCGTTTAAATTTGCATATCTCTACAATTGATAGCATAGAAAATCATGCCGAAGATGTGGGTATAATTACACTAGAAAAATATGCAAAGGCTTTAGGAAAGAAGCTTTATGTAGAACTGAAATAATAGCGATCGCGTTTTGCTGTGAGGATGCGATCGCTTTCTGCTCACACAAAAGAAAAGATTGAAAATATAGTATTCTCGAAATTAAAAAGCCTTGGCGATTGGAAATCGCCGAGATTAATTACTATAGAATCACATCCTGCAACTTTGCCACCATCTCCGCTCGCGCTGAAACCCCCAACTTACGAAACATTCTCTTCAACGCTTGCTTCACCGAATTTTGGGTGATAAAAAGCTTTTCCCCAATTTCCCCATTAGTTAACCCCTGAGCTACTAACTCGACAATTTCTAACTCTCGTGGTGTCAGGCGACCAACTAACGGGGAATTGAAGGTTTTTGGTTTTGCTCTGAGAGTTGCAAGTTTGGCTGACAAATGTAAACACAAAGCACTCAAATCAGCTAAATCGTTCGCGTCAAAGGGAGGATGACCATCAGCGCGGGCGAGATTGAGTGTTCCTACCAAACGCCCATCACAGACAATCGGCCCACTCATGACGTGGGCGTGATCATCGCGTGGGCAAATATCTTGCCAGTCTCCTGGTGCTAAAATCAATTGTTCATGGGCAGGTGCATGGCGTTCAACTACATAGCGCCCAATCGGATTTCCCTCTAAACAGACCTCTGGAATTTTTTGCACTTCAATATTTTCTGCTGTAGACAGGTCATTAGAGAGATATAGACCCCAACGTTCGACACCAAAATGCTTGCCGACAGTGTTCTTGACAGCAAGTAGCAGTTCTTGTTCATTATTAGTTTTGGCGATCGCATCAAGTAAAATGTGGAGAGAACTAACCATAGAGTGTACCCACTTGGGGACTAGGCGGGCTTGAGAATTACTTCTATGCTAACTAATAGCAGCAAAGCTAAAAAACTAACATAATCTAACAAATATAGGAGAAACCAGTGACTGCAACACAAGTATCTGCTCAAGAACTCTTCCGGGCTGCCTACGAAAACCGATACACTTGGGATAAAAATTTTCCTGGCTACACCGCAGATATCACTTACAAACAAGATGATCAGGTGTTTACAGGCAAAATTCAGGTTAGCCCTAATCTCAAAGCAGAAGTGTTTGATGTAGAAGATGAGCAAGCCAAACAGGCGATTAATAATCAAGCTTGGGAAATAGCTGTTCATCGTGTCCGTCGTACCTTTGAAGAAACCCATGGTGCAAATACTTTTAGCTATGGTGACACCGATGAAACAGGCGCAGTTGAAATTATACTTGGTGGTAAGTCCATAGGCGACAAATACAAAGTCCGCAATAACATAGTTAGCCTGGTTCACCGCCATATCCACGGCGTTGTTGTCACAATCAACACCTTTAGCGTTCATGAAACTGCGGAAGGCTACTTACCTCACACCTATGATTCCGTATACCACGACCCGCAAACAGGTGAACAAAAAGGTGGTAGAAGTGAATTCGACGATCAATATGAAAAGGTTGGGAATTATTTTATTATGAATCGTCGGTTTATCAGCACCGATACCAAAAACCAACCCTCAACTCAAGAATTTATCTTTTCTAACATTCAGTTGTTGGAACCTGTAGCGGGTTAAGTCATTTCATCAACAAAAAAAGGAACGGGATTTACAGCCTCTATCATATGCAGTACTTGTTCACTTGTACCTGTATTTTTAAGATAAACAATGGTGTGTGCTTGCCTATAAGCACGCACCATTTTTTTATATTTACAAGCTTGTCATTGCTTGAATTAATTCATCAGATAAATCAACTTTAACTGCTTGGAATTTTTTGAATAAAACACCAGCTAAGAAGTAATAATTGCCCGAATAAAAAGCCATTTTATTTTTGCGTAATTCTTCTATGTGTTTTTTGACTTTGGGTTCAGAGCTATAATAGCCAAATTGCAAGGGTAAAATCAGAAAACTACTCACACAATAACCATTTGCTTTTGCATGATCTACTGTACTTTTAGGATTGGAAAAGCTAGAAATTAAAAGTACAACATTTTCATAGTCAAGGGACAAAAGTTCATTGGTAACTGTGGCTCCATCTATACCCCCAAATAACAGTGGCATGTAAATATCATTATCTGGTGCAGGAATATAGGGTGGATTGGCAACAAGATACTCCGCTTCTGGTTGAGAGGATTCAAAAAAAGATGAGTTGTGAATGACGTATTTATGAGCAAGATTGTATTCGTCAATTGTTGAATTAGCAGCTTTCCAAGCAGAGGTGTTTAATTCAAATCCTTGGATCATGCCATCAAATTTATTTCTCAATAGAGAATTGATGACAGGACTACCATTTCCTGAGCCAAATTCAACTATACATTCAGATTTTTGACAATTTCTGAGAGCAAAATTTTCTAAACAATTTGCATAGAAGTTAGATTCTTCTGGACAGAAAAATATGTCTTTCATTGGTGTGTGAAATTAGGAAAATAGAATATCTGTAAGTAAGGCATATCCTTTACCTACTTGGTTGCAAAATGTAAATAAAACTATTAAGCGTCTTGCAGAGATGAATTTTAAGAATCAGTTTGTTCTGCTTGACGTATAGCTTGCACAACAGCTTTAGCTGCGCGATCGCTCATGATTTTTTCTTGGTCGTACCCCAAAACTATTTCCCACGCCAGTTCAGGGTACATATCTGCTAAAGGTAAAGCCACATCATCTAACATCCAACGACCATGACGTTCATCTTCACGGATATGCAACTCCCAATAACCCATTGCTGCATCCGATAATCTCAGTTGTTGCGCTGCTGCAAGATAATTTCTGTAAGTCGCAGGGCCAGCCACTTCAAAGTATGTTAACCCACCAGCATAACGCAGATAATGACGCTTGCATTCTGTCATCAAAAAGTTGTGGTTGGCACAAGCTAATACTTGCCAAGGTACTAAGTCAAAATATCCTTCTGGTTCGGTGTTCATACTGAATTCGTTCAGCATTTGAGCAAAAAATGTCGAATGCTTGCGAGAGAGGCGACCATTGCCGTATTCTTCTAGTAGTACCCGTATGAGTGTACATTGCACTTCATTAGCAGTACCGCCCAGAATGCGAGAAAGGCGACTACCTTCAACTAAGCCGTCAAATGAAGCAATAGCCAACAAATGTCGATAGCCAGCCTCACTCATTTGTTCACGCAGATAACGGCTTTCTGGAGATAGTGGTGGATCTAAATCTTCAGCAGCACGCTCAATAAGTGCTTGCTTAACATCCAATCTTTGTAATCCTACCACGTCGATTTGGTCAAGTTCCCATTTTTGCCAAGCAGTTTCTATTTGATTGCGTATCTGAGATAAATAGAGCGATCGCTCATTCGTATAATGCCGTAAATCGTCATACCAAAATAAATTTAGGCGATTTATTCGGTAAAGTATACGTTGGAGAAAGCTATGAGCCGCATCATCACTAGAATCATTTTGATAAGCGGCGTTAATTGCCACAAAAAGTGCATTTTCAAACTCACTTCTGAGTGTAGGTTCTTTCTCCAGTTTTTTGTCTAAATTATCTATTGCCAGCAATTCTATAAATTGTTGTTCAGCAGATTGATAATTAGTAGCTTTTGTTACTTCTATATACTCGCTTTCTCCCACTGCAAAAGCGTGAGGAAATTCTACTAAGTTGCTTTGCATGGATGATTTAATTGCTTTGCAATCAGTGTTAATGACTTACATTTCATATACACTTAGGTTCTCATTTAGTAGCTTTCTCTACCTCTTTCTACAGTTATAAAGAAAATATTAAGCAGTAGTTCAAATATTCTACCCAAGGGGGAGACGGGAAGAGTAGAGACGCGTTCGCTTTTAGCGTTCCCGCAGGGTAATTTCGCGTCTCTACAAGGATTTTGGCTGACGCATATTTAATTATCACCAGATGTCTATTGACTATTGCCTAATTGCTTGACTTGGTGGAATTTGTTCAATGGTAATTAATGCTTCCATGACTGCTTTTGCTATGGGTGCGGCGACAGTACTACCATATATATTGACACCTCTTGGTTCATCTACTAGAGCTAGTACTACATATCTAGGTGCTTCTACTGGCATGATACCTAAGAAGCTAGTAACATATGCACCACTTACGTAACCTCCAGAGCGACCTGCGATTTGGGCTGTGCCAGTTTTGCCTGCGATCCGATAACCTGGGATTTGTGAGGCTTTGCCGCTTCCTTCATCCACAACTGTTTCCATCATTTCTACTACTTGTTGGGTGGTGATGGCTGAAAAAATTTGTCGTGGTTCGGGTATTGTTGGTGTATAATGTAGTTGGTTTTTGCTATCGACCAGACCCTTAATTACATGGGGTGTGACTAATTTTCCACCATTGGCTAATGCCCCGTGCATTTGTACTAGTTGCAATGGTGTTAAGGAAAAGCCTTGACCAAAGGAAGTCGTTGCTGGTTCGATGGGTGAAGCGATAAATTTTTCTTGACTTTTGAGTTGACTAGCTACGATAAAGGGCAAATCTGTAGACACAGCTTGTCCTAATCCTAATTTTTCTAACCAACCGTAGTAGACAGAAGGCTGCAAACGTTGGATAATTTGCACCATGCCGATGTTACTTGAATGTTGAAGAATTTGGGCAATATTAATGCGTCCGTAGCTTTTGTTCTCGGCATTTTTGATCGTGCGATCGCCTACTTGAATAGAACCTGAATCATTAAAAGTATCGTTAGCTGTAATTACACCATTTTCGAGAGCGATCGCAACGTTGAGAGGCTTAAAGGTAGAACCGGGTTCATAGAGATCAGCTACAGTCCAGTTTTTGAATAGCGAAATATCAGCTTTGGAATACTCATTGGGATTGTAGCTAGGTAAAGAAGCTAATGCGAGTAAGGAACCATCCCAAGCATCCATGACAATTACCGCCCCACGTTTAGCACTGTACTTATCCATCTGTTCTTTGAGTGCAGCACGAGCGACTCGTTGCAAGCGGCTATCAATTGTCAATTGTAATTGTAGATCCTCAGAATGAGGAAATCCATCTGGCGCATAATCTGGCATCAACGAACCGTTACCAGTCCGACTTAAGCGCACTGCTTGCACGGAGCGTTCTAATAATTTCTCTTGACTATATTCCACCCCTGCCTGACCTCGACGATCAAGATTAACATAACCAACTACTTCTGCCACTAAATCTTGTTGTGGATAAAATCGAGAGTATTTTTGAATCAACTCTAGACCATTGAGGCGCAATGCAAAAATTTGATTGGCAATTTCTTCAGGCATTGCCGACGACAGTAAAATACCACTTTTTTTATTGTCAAATTTATTCTTTAATTCAGTAACGTCTTTATCTACAATTGGCGCCAGAAGTTCTGCAACTTTTTGGTTAGATTTACTAAATAGTTTGGGATGGGCGTAGACAGTATACACTGGTCGGTCTATGGCCAGTACAGTTCGATTGCGGTCTATGACCTGGCGACGAGGTACAAAAGGTCGCAAATTGACCATTTGTTGGTTTCGCGCTTTCTCCTTCAGCTTAGGCCCTTGTGCAATTTGCAAATTATACAATTTCAGACTCAGTCCCAATCCAGCAACAATTAATACAGCCCAAACAATTAGCAGTCGGTATTTAAGATTGGGTGTTTGCGGTTCGCTATTCAAGGTAAACGCAGGTAGAAATCTTCGTCTTGTTCTCTGACGCCCTCGCTTTTGTGATTCTGTCTTCGGAAGATTTCTGAATCTTCTTCTACTTGGTGATTTTTGCATAATTATTGTTGATTGTTGGTTGTTGATTGTTGGTTGTTGGTTATTCTACCTACTAACTACCAACCAACAACCAATAACTATTGACCGTGCCAATTTTAGATTTTGGATTTTGGATTTTAGATTATTTTTTCGGTTCAAGCCCCGCCCCTTGTGGGCGGAACAAATCTAAAATCGTCAATTTAAAATCTTCAAGCCCTGCACCCAAGCAGTGGTCGGGGTCAATCCAAAATCGATTGACTTTAATATCCCAGTGGTTCAGAGTTTGGCTCTTGTAGTTGAAAGTTTGATTGAGTAGTTGTGGTAGATGGTGACGAGTTAGAATCCTCTGGTACTGGAGGCAAAAAAATTGCCCCTGCGGGAGATGGTGATACCAATCCTGCTCCTGGTGTTTGTGCTTCCTGTGCCATTTTATTTTTTAGCACTTCGATTGTTGTTGTTAATTGTCGCTCATCTCGCTGTAAGGTTTGCAGTTTCCGATATGACTGACTCCAAAGTTGTTGAGAATATACAGTCCAACCATAAATTACCAGGGTGGTTGCCACTAAAACAAATGCCACAATTCCTGAATAACGATTTATGGCATAAAAGCGTAACAACCACATCGGAATAGTTCCTT
Organism: Pelatocladus sp. BLCC-F211; assembly: GCF_041928655.1. Lineage (NCBI taxonomy): Bacteria > Bacillati > Cyanobacteriota > Cyanophyceae > Nostocales > Hapalosiphonaceae > Pelatocladus > Pelatocladus sp. BLCC-F211. The sequence continues at coordinate 46,177 of NZ_JBHFLM010000159.1, forward strand.
GTTTGTTTAAATCTGGGACAGGTGTAGAAGTAGATACTGGTTTTTTGGCAGACGAACGCCTAGATATTCTAGAGGAAACAGGAGGAGAGAAGGTTTTGTCTGTGATAGTTCCTGCTGATCTAGATTGCTGGAATGTGGATGAATTTTTAATCATCAGAGAATTTCGCTGGAACCAACTGCGTTTTGCAGAAACATCTGATTTGCGAGCAACAGCCATAATTTTTTAGATATATATTTTTTGTGTGAGTTGGGACAAGGGAGAGTGGGGGACAAGGAAGACAAGGAGGAGTGGGGGACAAGAAATTTGAGATTTGAGATTTTGGATTTTAGATTGAAATCCACGCATCGCAAATCCAAAATCCAAAATTCTTTCCAATGCCCGATCCCCGATCCCCGTTGCCCCTTCGCCCCCACTCCCTTGAGGGGAGTGGGGGGCCCGAGTTCCCCAGAGGGGACCCCACCTGCCCCTTATCCCCAATCCCCGATTCCTAGTAAGTATGGCAACCCAAAGTAGCAACGGCAAGAGATTGTCTAGAAGCTGTTTTTTTGGTAGAATATGAGAAATTATAAAAAGTTACGCTTATTTTAATGTAGTTAGAGTAGAAACTAGTACTGTGCCAAGTTGATTTGGACAGATAGTTTGTTACGATTTTTCCTTACTCAGTGAATTAGAATGTCTAGAATTAGCTTTCTAGGATAAACTAAAAAGCAAAAAGTTGACTTTAAAATATCTAACCTAAAAATTATTAAAATTAAGCAACAAATGAGGTATCTTATTCAACAGGCCTAAAATAGTTTTTGCCGCATTTGGTGACAGAGGAGTTATGAAAATAAAAATCTTTGGTTTTGCTCTTTTACTTGGTCTAGCTGCTACTCTCGGAGCCTGCAATGGTGGTGGTGAAACACCTTCTACTACCACCACTACTCCCGCCGAACCCAGTGATACTGGCGCTACCACTCCACCCGCTACCGCCACTACACCCGCTACTACTACCACTACACCTGCTAGTCCTTCTCCTACCACTACTACTACTCCCTAGATTTTGGTCTCAGGTGAGATCACTAAGCCCTTTTGAGGTCGCTCCTCATTACATCATTACACTGACGATTTATTCTCTACTGCCCAGAGAATGAACTATTAGACATCTGGTGAAAAAGAATGTAGAGACGTAGCACTGCTACGTCTCTACAAGGTTTCTGGATAACGCATATTTAATTATTGGAGATGTCTATTGAATTGGGTAATGCTAGCTATGGCTAGCCTTACTCAAGGTTTTTCATGTTAACTTTGGATACAGAACAAAAGTTAGTGTGAATTTAGCGATCGCCCACCATAGCCGAAAATATAGCTAAGAAATGGGGGCGATCGCTATCTACAGAAATTGCTTACACTAAATTTTTTGTCAGTGAACCGGAATTTGTTGATCTAAAGCTGGTTCAATTTCACAAACGAGTTCATAGTAAGAGATGGTTGGATTGTGAGCAAACAAGTGACTTATCTTTTTTAAGATATTTTGGTAAGCTTCGCTGTGGTTTGCTTCCATATCACCGATATTTTCCCAAAAAATAACCGCGATACCTTTGTCAGTCCCTGGTTGTTGCAAGAGATATGCTTTTTGGAAGCCTTTAGTATACATTGAGACAGCCTGTTCATAAAGCTGCTTGGCTTCTTCAAACTTACCTGGTTTAAACTCTCCCGTCGCTACATAAACATATTGATGTCTTAGAAAATCTTGAAAGTCTGTCATCTGGTTCTCCTTGGCAGATAATTATTGGTCATTAGTCAATGGTCAATAGTGAAAAATCGAGACACTTGACACTGGACTATTGATTAATGACTCCTCAAAGAGTTTTTTCTGCTTGTTGCAGTTTATAGGTTTGGTGTACCTCGACTTTCGTTTTTTAATTTTTTATTTTGAATTGGCGATCGCCAAACTAACCCACAAACGGTAATGGGTAATTGGTAATTGGGGTATTAACTAAATTGTTGCGATGGTCAAAAACTGCTCCTAACCTTCGATAACTGATAACTGTTAAAGTTTTTGTGGCGCAGTCGTAGATGCATTGACGCTGTTCTGTTCTATATAGCTATAAACTAATCGAGAAACTTGATTAATAAAAGACTTTGCTCTTTTATCACCAAAAGGTCTGCGAACCATGATTCCAGCTAGGTAGCGCTTACCTGTTGATGTTTGAATAATACCTGCATCTCCAAGAATAATCCCAAGTGTACCTGTTTTGTGAGCAATTACCGCACCTTTACCAAGACCTGCTGGTAATAAGCTTCTGTTCTTGACACGACGCATGATATCCAATGCTTGGGAACGACTTCCATCATTCAGTAACTGATTATTACTCAGCAAAGCACTTAGTCTGACTAAATCTTTTGCACTAGTTGTGTTGGTTCCCTTAAAGTCGCCTAAGAGATTACGAATCACCGTATTTTGCAGTCCCCAACTTTGAAACCGCTGATTTAATCTAGCCTTACCACCCAAACGATCAATAATCATATTGGTTGCAGTGTTATCGCTGATGGTAATCATCTTAGTGGCAGTTTCTAAAACACTCAGTTTAGTTCCTGGGCGTTTGTACTGCAATATTCCTGAACCTCCAGTCATTAAATCACGACGCATGACCAAAGTTTCATTCAGTTTGACTCTACCCGCGTCTACTTCCTGAAACAAAGCTACTAAGATTGGAAACTTAATGGTGCTAGCAGCTGGAAAGACCTTTTCTCCATTCAAATCTAGATAGTTACCTGTATCCAAATCTAGAAAGAACATTCCTGGTTGAAGATAGCTATAGCGAGCCATCAATGCTTTAACTTGAGTATTTAACTGGGATATATCTTGACCTAAACGAATTCCTCCAACAAAGGAAGAAGCATTACCTATCTGAATAGGAAACTGTTCTTCACTAGACTTATTAGTTGCAACTTGCTCAAATGAATTGTTAGAACTTACACGTTCAACAGATGAAAAGTTTACTATCCAGTGGGAAGAAGAATCTCCTTTAATCAGTAATTTATCTGGAGAAACTGTATAACCAGGAGCTAATTCAATTACCATTCTGGTAGTCTTAGCATCAACCTGTCCGATCCGAATTTCTTTGATTGCTGAACCCAAATTTTGGCGAACTGTATCACGATTGAGATTTGTTCCAGGTAAATCTAGTACAAGTCTTGTTGGATTTTTAATTAAAAAAGCTCTTGGTTGAACTCCAGAATCAGTAGTTAAATGTAGCTGATTTCGTGCCTGATCGAAGTTCCAAGATTGCAACCTAGCAGCTTTGATTGGAGAAGATAGCAACACAATACTGACGACGCTAAGTAATAAAAAGCGTAATCTCATCTTGTTATTCATATAATTTACTTGCACAGATTTTCAGATTTATCTCAGTAGATCCGGAATAAATCTCAGTGTTATCCGAAAAAGTTAAAGGAATGATTAACCGGTTTTAGGAACTGAAATCAGACGGTGAGATCACACGATAGTTCCAATGTTTTAATAGTATTAAGTTAATACCTGCAATGAAATTGACAGGCTAGCAAAAATTACCATTCTACTGAATCTTCAGCGAAGTCAATAGGCTTAATTTTGTAATATTTATGCGATCGCACCTTTAATGTTGCATAAAAACTGATGATGTCAAATTTCCCATTAGCATGTAGACATCATATCAGTATTCTGACAATTTTTAAGAAAAGATTAAATTTTGATTTAAAATTTATCTGTGGGGTCAATCCAAAATCGGTTGACTCTTACCTTCTGCTCGTTTTACGCCATCTCAAAAAAATTTTTGCCAAACTTGTTGCAAAATCAAAAAATTGAGTATAATGGTGAAGTTGCCAATTAAGGGCGGGTGGCGAAACTGGTAGACGCACCACACTCAAAATGTGGCGAGCTTGCGCTCATAGGAGTTCGATTCTCCTCCTGCCCACTTAGATAGTAAATAAGAGACATCTGCAAAAATGATGTAGAGTTGATGTCTGTATAAGAATTTTAACTTCTTTTTCGTAGGAGTCTTTAATATGCAGGCTTGCGATCGCACTTATTTCTAGTCGATACTAATCCTACCTCCATCGAAAGCAGAGCTTCATAGTAGCGCATTCCAGGCTAAACTATGGAAGCAGAAAATTAGACGATATTTATAAAGCTTATATTAATTAAGTTATTAATTAAATAAAAGTATATATTTCGTGCGTGATTCTCTTGTTTTTATCCGGATTCCATCTGCGACATTTTGAATACTGCTTAGAGCAGATAAACTTCACACTCTTGAGAAATACTTTTGTCAAGTTATATTTTATATAAGTGTTTTTTCGATAAAAGTTATTGTGTGATTTTTACTTAAAAAACTACTTATTAATAGTAAGTGAATCTAGCTGTAACAGTTAAAGACTGGAATTTACACAACTGACCCAACTTAGTATTGTAGTGATATTTCTGACTTTATTCTCACAAAGCAAGTATAGATTAATCTAAAAACATTTTATTTGAATTTGACGCTTTCAAGAAAAATGAATTATACTATATTATAGTACTACAAGCTGTCAAATCAGGTTATAGGCAGAGGGCAAGTACAAGTTTTATTTTGTAATCAAAAATTGAGTTTTTATTTCAGATAAGGAAATTATTTATGAGGCTCAAAAGATGGGAATCTCCTCGTCGAGAGGGGAGGAATGATAAAGGTAAAGGCGGTTCTGCAAGAAAACGACAATTGAAGAAACAGCAGCAGATGCTAAGGCGCAGGCTGAAGACAGACAACGATATCAATAAGAATAACAATCAGGGAACGGGGGAAGAAAATGTTAGCTTCCCCCTTTTTTTTTGGGCTTTCTCAGCATAATAAAAAACAAAGTTGTTAGTTTTGTGTTAATAGGTGACAGTTATTGCACTAGCACAGTGCGATCAATCAATTAGCCAATATTTTGCTTAACAAGAAAAATTACAGATTCAAATAAATTAACTTCTGACAAATATCCATATAACAAGTAGTATAGACAGCAAAAAAATTGTTGTGATTGCTCAGTAATAGTTTTTACATAAAGAATTTGTTTTGCTTTTACAGAATCTTCATTAATGATTGCAAAAATAATTTAAAGCAAATATGAAGAAAGTATGAAGTTTACTAAAAAGCTACTGACAAGGTATCAATGTGGAGTAAGGTAATATACAGATAGCTTGATTAAATTATTACCAGGGAAGCAGTAATTTACTGTATATAACCATTGCATCTCCATGTGTTAACTACCTACGTTACTCCCAAGTATTTCAAAAGCTAAACTTTTAGTCAAAGCTTGAGGTTTTATACGTTGGGGATGGTTATGTAGTTATTTGATTTTATCTGTGACACAAGGAGTGACTTATGGTAGGAAGAACTTTTCTACCTACTCAGAAAGTGCTGGAGTTCCCAATTACTGCCTTACGTTTTGATGAACAAATACAGACAATCTTGAGGTGGGCGATCGCGCGCACGAGCAAGACTGTATGTGTAGCCAATGTGCATATGCTCATGGAAGCTCATTGGAATCCAGAGTTCGCTAGCATACTGCATAATGCAGATTTAGTCACTCCTGATGGTATGCCTTTAGTGTGGATGATGAGGCTACAAGGAGCGCGATACCAAGACCGTGTAGCGGGAATGGATATTCTACAAGCATCATGTCAGCTAGCTCAAACACTTAATGTAAGTGTTTTTTTTCTGGGTTCTCAAACCGAAATTTTGTCTCGTATGAGAACAAAGTTAGAGACTGAATATCCTAACTTAAAAATTGCTGCCATGGAACCCTTACCGTTTCGTCCCTTAACTGCCAAAGAAGATGAAGCCCTGATCCAAAAGATTAACTCCAGTGGCGCTGGCATAGTCTTTGTTTCTTTAGGCTGTCCAAAACAGGAAAGGTGGATGGATCAGCATCAGGGTAAAATTCAGGCAGTGATGATTGGCTTAGGTGGGGTATTTCCCGTATATGCAGGGATTCACAAAAGAGCGCCCCGAATGGTGCGAGATTTAGGTTTTGAATGGTTATATAGATGGATTCAAGAACCCCGGCGCCTTTGGAATCGCTATATGACGACAATCCCACCCTTCGTATTGCTGGCTTTGAAGCAATTATTGATGTCGAGTTCGTTTAGTACTCCATTTCATATTCGCGAACGTTATTTGGGATGGAGAGTTGAGTAGTTGTGACCAACTAGCTTTTTCATTTTTCCATTCTTGCAAGGAAAATTCCGATCCCAAGGGAGGTTGTATGACCAAATCAAATTCTCGGCCTAGAGTTCCTGTTCAACCTCCACTCAAGTTCGTATCAAGTTCGTAGTCAGGACTTTAGTCCTAAATTTTTAAGCACCAAGCGTGCTTACTACGAACCCTCAAAACTAGCTGCCCAAAAATAATCATTGTTCTGTCGCTATTTATTTCGTGTTTTCGTGTTGTTGTACTGAATTGGCGAAAATCTGCTTCAGTAGATTTTTTTTCGGAAAGACTCTGGTATAGATTACAAAATATTTCCTGATATGAGAATTCCTAAGAGAAGTAACTGAAGGGGCAAATAAAAACAGTATTTTTTCTGAAATGTTAAGTCACCTAAGCTGCACACTAGCAAGCTTTGTTCAAGTTGATGTAACACACACGGATAAGTAGATGAAGACAAACGAACTAACTATTGAGGCGGGTCGCACTGAAAGACAGTATTGGCAAGACCTGTGGAAATACAGAGAACTTTTCTACTTTCTAGCGTGGCGTGATATCTTGGTGCGCTACAAGCAAACTGTCATTGGCATGGCCTGGGCATTGATTCGCCCATTTCTGACAATGATAGTATTTAGCGTTGTATTTGGTAATTTGGCAAAGCTTCCTAGTGAAGGTGATACACCTTACCCAATTCTAGTTTATGCGGCAATGTTACCTTGGCAGTTTTTCTCTGGTGCGCTAAGTGAATGCAGTAACAGCTTAATTAGCAATGCCAACCTTCTTTCTAAAGTCTACTTTCCGCGTTTGATTGTGCCAACTTCGGCGGTAATCGTTAGTTTTGTAGACTTCATGATTTCTGGCATTATTTTGCTGGGGTTGATGGCTTGGTACAACTTTGTGCCTGATTGGCGCATTCTTACACTACCCCTATTTATTCTCATTGCCTTTGCAGCCTCGATGGGGGTGGGATTATGGCTAGCGGCTTTAACTGTCGAGTATCGAGATTTCCGCTACATAGTACCTTTTATCGTCCAGTTTGGTCTGTATATTTCTCCAGTCGGTTTTAGCAGCAAGATTGTCCCAGAACAATGGCGCTTGTTGTATTCCCTTAACCCAATGGTAGGAGTAATCGATGGTTTCCGTTGGGCAATTTTGGGTGGGGAGTCGCAGGTATATGTTCCTGGGTTTGCACTATCTCTGGTGATTGTGTTTCTACTTCTAGGAAGCGGTATTTGGTATTTCCGCAAGATGGAACGTACTTTTGCTGACGTAATTTAGGTATGTGGTTGAAGTAGGAGTTAAGCAAATGTCAGATACTGTAATCCGGGTTGATAACCTAAGTAAGAAGTACGTCCTGAGTCATCAGCAAGAAGGACAAAGCAGGTACAAATCTTTGCGGGAAGTTATCAGTAATGGAGCAAAATCACTGAGTCAAAAATTTCTCAAGCCTTCTGGGAAGGAAATCTATAGTCCAAGTCGTGAAGAATTTTGGGCTTTAAAGGATGTGTCGTTTGAGATTAAGCAGGGTGATAGAGTAGGGATTATTGGGCGTAATGGCGCTGGGAAATCTACTCTGTTGAAAATTCTCAGCAGAATTACGGAACCTACGAACGGAAGAATCAAAATCAATGGAAGAGTAGCTAGTTTATTAGAAGTTGGGACAGGTTTTCATCCAGAATTGACAGGGAGAGAAAATATTTTTCTCAATGGTGCAATTTTGGGGATGAGTAAGGCAGAGATTAAAAGAAAATTTGATGAAATTGTTGATTTTGCTGAAGTTGAAAAGTTTTTAGATACACCAGTAAAGCGCTATTCCTCTGGTATGTATGTGCGTCTTGCGTTTGCTGTTGCAGCGCATTTGGAGCCAGAGATTTTGATAGTTGATGAAGTGCTAGCTGTGGGAGATGCTCAGTTTCAGAAGAAATGTCTGGGGAAGATGGAGGATGTAGGTAAGGAAGGAAGAACAGTGATATTTGTGAGCCATCAAATGAGTGCTGTCGAATCCTTGTGTACTAGGGGCATTTTACTTGAATCAGGAACAATATCTATAGATGGCACATCTGAGCAAGCTGTTAGAGCTTATCTTGAAAAAGCTTATAGTCTTGGTGAAATGACACCTTTATGGCAAAGAACTGATCGCAGTGGTTCTGGTAGAGTTAGAGCTTCCAGTTTCAGAATATTAAATTCAGAAGGAATACAAGAAAGTTCTCTCAAATCTGGCGAGGATTATTATTTTGAGATTGGCTATTTAAATAATACAGGGATTGCTCTGAAAGATGTGGTTGTCAGTTTGGATATTTTTGATGAAAAGGGTAACAGAATCCTGTTATTACGCACTAATTTCACCAAAAGTAATGTTAGTTTAAATCCTGATAAAGGTTATATTTTTTGTGGGATAAACAATTTACTATTGACTCATGGATCATATAGATTTTCTATTTTCATATCACATTCTGACACAGAAATACTAGATTATATTGAAGATGCTGCCTCTGTAAATGTAGATGGTGGTGATTTCTTTGGTACAGGTAGTTCTGGTCTTCCAAGTCACTGTAAGATTTTAGCAAAAGCTAATTGGTCTACAAAAATTGCCATAAATAATCACAACTATTTATTATGATTTATTTTCAATTGAGTTATTATGTCTATTTCCATTATTTTGATTTATAAAAATAACAGTGATTATTTATTATATTGCCAAGTATTCTCATCTTTATTTTATGCAAAATAAGACATATTCAGAATAAAAAATAATTCAAAGCAAATTAAGTTTAAGTTTTTGTATTTTTTTCAATAGAGAAACCGATGTCTTTATCAACTCCTGTAGCTTTCCTGATTTTTAACCGCCCTGATTTAACGGAACAAGTGTTTGCGGCTATTGCCCAAGCTAAACCTAAAAAACTATTTGTAATTGCAGATGGTCCACGCTTTCCTGAAGAAGCTGAAAAATGTGAGAAAACTAGGTCTGTCATTAAAAAAGTAGATTGGGATTGCGAGGTTTTGACTAATTTTTCAGATACTAACTTGGGATGTGGACGCCGTGAAGCCAGTGGGTTTGATTGGGTTTTTTCACAAGTTGAAGAAGCAATTTTTCTAGAAGATGATACGCTGCCTACTGCATCTTTCTTTCATTTTTGTCAAACCCTACTAGAGCGATATCGAGATGATGATCGAATTATGCATATTACGGGTAATAACTTCCAGAAGCAAAACCGCAATGAGTATAGTTATTACTTCTCAAAATATATGCACGCTTGGGGTTGGGCTTCTTGGAGAAGAGCTTGGCAACATTATGATTACTACATGAAAACTTGGCCTGAGTTTAAGAGAGCAGGATTACTTAAGTATATTTGTGAAGATCCATACGAAGAAAAATATTGGACAGACATACTTGAGCAAATGTATGTAGATCCTCAAGTCATAGATACTTGGGACTATCAATGGACATATGCCTGCTGGTCTCAAAATGGTTTGATAATAACACCTAATAAAAATCTTGTTTCAAATCTTGGTTTTAACCGAGAAGATGCTGCTCATACAGTGGCTGATAGTCCAATATCAAGATTGGCAACAACAAATATTTGGGAAGTAACTCATCCTCCATTTATTGTTAGGCATCAAGAAGCTGACGCCTATACTTTTAACTATGTTTTTGGTGGTCAAGGTATGAGAGATGCAGATACCCTACCTGGGAAATTACGTCAGTTTATGCATCAATATGTCGATAAGTTAAAACAAAAAATGAAAAAAACTTTGGTTTGGAGTAACTAATTTTAAACAGAGTATTTCTTGACTAAATTAAGTGTAAATATACAATTCTGCGTTTTTGTTTTTGAAAAATGAACTATCTAAACCTTGGTTGTGGTCGTCGTTTTCATCCTGAATGGACAAACGTAAATTTTATCTCGACAGGCGAAGATGTGATTGCTCACAACCTCACTCAAGGTATTTGCTTTCCTGATGCTTCCTTTGATGTTGTCTACCACTCCCATTTGCTTGAACATTTTTCTAAAACTGCCGCAGATTCATTTCTGAAAGAATGTTATCGTGTCCTACGTCCACAAGGTATTTTACGAGTAGCAGTGCCTGATTTAGAGCAAATAGCTCGAACATATTTACTAGCATTAGAACAAACTAGTTTAGGTGATAAAGAATGGGCAGCTAACTACGAATGGACATTACTAGAAATGTATGATCAAACTGTGAGAAACGAACCTGGAGGAAATATGGCAAAATATCTCCTCCAAAAAAATATACCTAATCAAGAATTTATTCTTAAACGTAGTGGTACCGAAGCCAAAAGTTTGATAGAAGCTGGACATCAATACAAGCAAAAATCTCAGCAAACATCAGAAACTCAACCAAAGTACTTCTTAAAACAGATTTACCGCTTTTTGCGCTGTCGAGAGTACCGCCGAGAGTCACTATTCAAGATTCTACTTGGTCATGAATACAATGCTTTACAAATTGGACGATTCCGTCAGGGTGGAGAGGTTCACCAATGGATGTATGACCGTTATTCCCTAAGTATTCTTTTAGAGAAATGTGGTTTTCAAAATATTATTCAACGAACTGCAATTGAAAGCTATATTCCAGGCTGGGTCGATTTCAATTTAGATACAGAAGCTGATGGCACAGTTTATAAACCAGACTCTATCTTTGTAGAAGCAATTAAGCCAGCACCATGAATGTCTTACATATCAACCAATCTGATATTGCTGGTGGAGCTGCGATCGCAGCCTATCGACTACATCAAGGCTTGCTAGCTCAAGGTGTAGATTCACGACTACTTGTGGGTACAGTTAAAACTAACAGTGATTGTGTGGCCACAATGCCAAGCAACCACCGTATTGAGAAACAACTCTTACGTATTACTTCACGTCTTGGCTTGAACTCCCTCAACTATATCAGTAGCTTTGATATTCCCAAGCACAGTTTCTACAAAAATACAGATGTTCTTAATTTTCACAACCTGCACACTGGTTATTTCAACTATCTGGCAATTCCAACATTAACTCAAAACAAACCAGCAGTCTTTACCCTCCATGATATGTGGAGCTTTACTGGTCATTGCGCCTATAGCTATGATTGTAGTCGCTGGAAAAATGGTTGCGGTAAATGTCCTCATCTAGATAGCTATCCTGCTGTTGTTAGAGATAACACCAATATTGAATGGAGACTTAAAAGCTGGGTTTACAGCCGCTCAAACCTGACTATCGCCGCTCCCAGTAATTGGCTAACAGAGGAAGCCAAGCAAAGTATACTAAACCACTTTCCTATTTATCATATCCCTAACGGTATTGACACACAAGCATATCAACCATTAGAGCAAGAACAATGTCGTTCTGTGCTAGATATACCTGTGAATAAAAAAGTATTAATGTTTGGTGCTGACAATCTGACGGATTCCCGTAAGGGAGGAGATTTATTATTGAAAGCACTGCAAAAATTACCTGCTTCTCTCAAAGCTGAAACAGTATTGTTAACTTTAGGTAATAGTGATGACAAATTTTCGGAAGCAGTGGGAATAGCTGCGGTCAATCTCGGTTATGTAAGCAGCGATCGCTTGAAATCTATTGCTTATTCTGCCGCAGATTTATTTATTTTTCCTACTCGTGCTGATAATCTTCCTCTGGTACTACAGGAAAGTATGGCTTGTGGTACTCCGATGGTCTCATTCAAAATAGGTGGTGTTCCTGATTTGGTACGTCCAGGAATCACAGGCTATTTAGCCACACCAGAAGATACTGATGATTTTTGCCAAGGAATTGTAGAGCTATTGGAGGATGCAAGTTTACGCGATTCAATGAGTCAAAATTGTCGAGCGATCGCCCTTGAGGAATATTCACTAGAATTACAGGCTAAACGATACATTGATTTGTATCACCAAATTTTGCAAAATTCAGAGGAAATAGCTTGTAAGTAGTTTTAGAAATAACAAAATTTCTAGACTATTTCTCAATATATAGCACTTGTTTATAAACCATTGTCTTAATTATAAACAGATAACATGAACAAAGTTAAAGCATTAGTCGGTAATATTCCTGGACTTCGTAAGTTGTCTATTTTTTTTCAACAGGGTTACGACATTGATAAGTTATACACCTCTCCTTTTCTCCGCACTTTTCCACCTGGTCATTTCTATTCACCTATTCCCAATCTTAGTGATGTGCTAGAAAAAGAGGATTTAATTTTTCAAAATAAAAAGGAATTTCCTAGCATAGACTTAAGAGAAGAAGAGCAACTCAAAATGCTTGAGTTACTTGCTCTCTACTATGAGGAATTACCTTTTCCAGAACAACCAAGTACATCTAGCCGATATTACTACCAAAATCAATTTTTCTGCTACTCAGACGCAATCATCTTATATGCTATGCTACGTCATTTCAAGCCTAAAAAAGTGATTGAGATTGGCTCTGGTTTTTCCTCAGCAGTTATGTTGGACACAAACGAAACTTTTCTGGCTAACGTTACAAATTTCACGTTTATCGAACCTTACCCTGAACGACTTTATAGTTTATTAAACGAAAAGGATAAGCATCAGCATAAAGTGATTGAAAAACCAGTTCAAGAAGTTGAACTTGAATTGTTTCAAATGCTAAACGCAGGTGATATTTTGTTTGTGGATTCGTCACACGTAGTTAAAATTGGCAGTGATGTTGCACATATCATCTTTGAGATCCTTCCTCGACTCAAGCCCGGAGTAATCGTACATTTTCACGATGTTTTTTGTTCCTTCGAGTATCCAAAAGAGTGGGTTGAAGAGGGAAGAGCATGGAATGAAAATTACTTCTTGAGAGCTTTTCTTCAATACAATTCCGTTTTTAATATTTTATACTTTAACTCATTTATGGGTCATTTCTATCAAGATGAACTTGAGCGTAAAATTCCTTTATGTTTACGCAATACCGGCGGTAGTCTGTGGATGAAAAAAGCTGTATAAAACCTGATCAAATTAGTCAAAAATGTCGAGCGATCGCCCTTGAGGAATATTCACTAGAATTACAGGCGAAACGGTACATTGATTTGTACAACAATATTTTAGAAAATTTTTAATAAATCATTAATGAAAGATAAATTTTAACTATACAAAATTTTTATTAAATTGGAACAAAATTATTTTCGATTCATTCTGATGATTTAGTAAGTATCAAAATACTACAAGGCGATGTACAAAAAATAGTTTGATGAATTTTTCAACATCAAAAAAATTATCCTCTCAAACACATTGAATCATGATTAGTGTTATTACCCCAGTTTACAACGGCGAAAAATTCATAGAATCTTGTATAAAAGTTGTAATCAATCAAAACAGTCCTGATGTCGAACACATCATTTCTGATGGTGGCTCAACAGACGGAACTGTAGATATTATTCAAGAGTACGCACAGAAGTATCCCCATATCCAATGGATTTCAGAAAAAGACAAAGGTCAGTCAGATGCAATGAATAAAGGGATTGCAATGGCTAGGGGAGAAATATTAGCTATTTTGAATGTTGATGATTACTATGAGCAAAATGTATTAAATCGAGTCTCAGAAATCTTTAAGACATTAACAGAACCAAGTTTACTAGTTGGCAACTGTAACGTATGGGATAATGAAGGTAGGCTAATTTTTATCAATAAGCCAGCTAAATTAAAGTTTACTGAACTATTACTAGGTGCTGAAGTAAATCCTCATCCAGTAAATCCAGCTGCCTATTTTTATCATAAGTCACTACATGAAAAAATAGGATTTTACAAAGTTGAAGAACATTTTGTAATGGATTTAGATTTCTTACTTAGGGCAGTTCAAGCAGCGACAGTAACTTATATAAATGAAACTTGGGGAAATTATCGATTACTGGAGGACACTAAAACAGTAGTTGATATGAAAAATGGTCAGAGTATCCATCGTGCAAAACAACTATTAAAGGCTTATCGAAAACAACTGCCCTTAGTCATGCAATGGAAAATATTTATAAAATCTAAACTTTATAGAACCAAGGTATGGCAAAAACTCAAATATTTTTCAAGCAATCGTCAAGAGTTATTGCCTAGCTTCAAGGCAAAAGTAGCAAAAATATTAAATTGATTAGTATTGATTATAAACATTGCACTCTTAAATAGTGATAAATATGTGAATATCTTGTCTTGGAGATATATATTTAGATGATAAAAGCAATATTGCACAATTCTAAATTTGCAGGAATTCCTAATGGCGATGGTGGACATCGTAGAACTGCTCAAATTAAAGAGCTAGTTAATCTATCAGGTTCAGAAGCTAACGATATTAAAATTACACCTGTTCCTAAATTAGATAAATATATTAGTGGTATCAATTGTATAGCAAAATATAAACTTAAAATATTTCCCTCCTATAAAGTTATTGGTGATTGTGGTCAAAAGTATCATATCTATCACAAGTATTTGACTGAACATCAAGGTGCAAAAGCCCTAGTTTGGGAAGCAACAGAAAACTATATTGCACCCTACGTCGCAAAACAATTTGGCTTTAAGATACTGGCCCTTCCCCATAATATTGAATCTTTGGTAACAGATCACGCAGATCCTTTAACTCGGAAATATTTACCAGACAGTTTAGAAAGTGAAATTTATCATCTTGCAAAAGCAGATGCAATCTTTTGTATTTCTCGTGAGGAGCAGTGGTTGCTTAAGTTACGTGGAATAAATGCTGATTTTTTACCTTACTATCCACCAAAATCTATATTATCAAATTTGCTAGAAATTAGGCAGAGTAGAAAAAATTCACAACCGCGGAGATTTTTAATTGTAGGAACAGCTGAAAACCCACCTACACGTTTGGGAATGATTGAACAAATTCAGTGGCTATCTGAAATCGAGACACTGTTGGATTGTGAAGTTGATATTGCTGGTTATGGTACAGAAAAACTTCAAGAATACTGTAAAAGTCCAAAATTTATTCTTCATGGAGCAGTGGAACAAAAAAAACTAAATCACCTCTTAATTAATGCTAAAGCAGTATTAGTACATCAGAAGGCAGGAGTTGGCGCCCTAACTCGTATTCCCGAAATGATTATTGCTGGTATTCCTGTAATTGCTAATAGTAATACTTGTAGAAGTGCTTTTGACTATCCGGGTATTTATTGTTATGACAATAAACATGAGATGGCAAATTTGTTATTTAAAAATTTGGATACACCTGTGATGTTGGAGCGTCCTATATCAGCAGAAAAACGTTTTATTGATTGCCTCCAAGAACTTTCAACCTCAAGCACTTAATCAACCAATTCATCTTAATTTCAGTCGTAAAATTAACATTTCCAAATATATATAAACATGTTCAGCATCATTACCCCAGTTTATAACGGCGATCGCTTCATTGAAGACTGCATCAAAGTAGTAATTGACCAAAATTGCCCCGATATTGAGCATATCATCGTCGATGGTGGTTCTAAAGATAGAACTGTAGAAATTATCAAACAGTATGCAGATAAATATCCACACATTCGCTGGATTTCGGAACCTGACAAGGGACAGTCAGATGCAATGAATAAAGGTATTGCAATGGCAAAGGGAGAGATTTTAGGTTTTTTAAATGTAGATGACTATTATGAACCTAATGTTCTGAATCGGGTATTAGACTATTTCCAACAACTTTCTGAACCAAGTTTTCTTGTCGCTAATTGCAATATTTGGAATGATGCTGGAGAGCTTGAGGATATTAATAAGCCTAAAAATATGGCACTAGCACAATTATTAGTAGGACCTTGGAAAAACCCATTCCCAGCAAATCCTGCTGCTTATTTTTATCATACTTCTCTACATCAAAAAATAGGTTTGTATAAACTTGATGAACATTATGCAATGGATATTGATTTTATATTTAGAGCGGTGCAAGTAGCAAACGTAAAATATGTAGATGAGATTTGGGGTAATCATCGCAGGCTAGAAGGTACCAAGACTGTTGATGATATGAAAAATAATCAAACTTTACCTCGGATATGCCGCTTACTCAAAGCTTATCGCAAAAATCTTCCACCATTCCAACGTTTTCTAGTGACAGTTGAATATACACTATTGAGAAATCTGGAAAGAATCAAGTTTATTGCAAAACATCCAGATCAAATCTTTACAAGAACAAAAGCAAAACTGCTAAACAGTCTCACCTGATTAATTGCAAAGGAGTAGAATGTGAAAGACCAACTTTTAGTTAGTATTGTGATTGCTAACTATAACTATGAAAAATTCATAGGCGACGCAATTGATAGCGCTCTGAAGCAAACTTATCAAAATATTGAAATTATTGTTGTAGATGATGGCTCAAAGGATAAGTCGAGAGAAATTATCACTAATTATGGTGAGAAAATATTACCCATATTTAAAGAAAATGGTGGACAACCATCAAATTATAATACAGGTTTTGCTGCTAGCCGAGGCGACATCATTTGCTTTCTAGATTCTGATGATGTATTTTTACCGAATAAAATAGCTGATATTGTCAAAATTTTTGAATCTTCTGAAGAAATTGGTTGGTGTTTTCATAGTATTAAATTAGTTGATGAAAATTGTAATCCTTTAAATTTTACTACAACAAATAACTATATATCTCATGAGTGTGATTTTCGTAAAATAATCAAAGCAGGTAAAATTCCTCCTTGTCTTCCTCCATCGTCTGCACTATGTTTTAGGCGATCGCTCTTAGAAAAAATTCTTCCCATGCCTACAACCAAAAAAATGCCAGGTAGTGATCATTATGTCAAATTCATGGCTAGTGGACTAAGTAAAGGCTTCATCTTAAAGAATGATCTGACACTTCAAAGGATACATAACAGCAACATGGGAACTTTGAGGAAGGATAAAAAACATATGCAAGCTAGGGAATATTTATTTACTGGTTTGTGGATTAAACAAGAATTTCCACAATTTAGTAAATTTGCCAATAAAATATTTGCTGTTGGTATGTGCTGGAATCAGCAAACCGGAAATAATGATTTGGAGAATAGTGTGATTACACAAACTTATTTAAACTCGATTTTTTGGCATGAAAAAATCAAACTGCAATGTATAATAATGTATTATTATCTACAGGATATAAAAAACCAATTTTTGAGTAACTTAATGATTCAAAAGCAATACCAGGGCTAATTGAATATATAAAAGTTGCTGAAAGATTGAAGTTTGTGGTGAGCTTGATGTCAACAAAATTGACCAAATAAAGTAATTACCAGCAAACATTTTTTATATACTTGATAAGTTAAACAATGCGGTTGCCACAAGCGCAATTTAGCTAAAAACAGTCGCTCAAGAGGATAAAAGATGACAACATCTTATAAGCTAACAGAGCCACAGTTGAAGCACAAAGCACTCAGTCGGCGTCGGATCATGCTGTTTGATATGTCTTGTGGTGGTCATCACGGTGCTTTCATTCAACATTTGATTCGCTACTGGGGTGAACATAACTTACCAGGATACATGGATATCGTAGTTATGCCCCAGTTTTTGCAGCAACATCAAGACGTAGTGGAATTAGCAGCAACTTATGGAAGCGATCGCCTGCGTTTTGTTCCCATTACAGCCAAAGAAGAGTCTGACCTTGGTCCTTGGTCTACCTTTGCGCGGCGCAAAACACGGGCTTTGCGCGAGTGGAGCCTCATGAGTCGGTATGCCAAAAATCTAGGTACTACAGAATGCTTGTTAATGTACTTTGATACCTTTCAGTTATCAGTTGTGTTACGGCGCAAGCTCCCTTGTCTTTTTTCTGGTATCTACTTCCGACCGAGATTTCACTATGGAGATTTTCAAGGTATTACTCTTTCTCGCAAAGATCACATCCGCCATTTGCAAGAACATGTTCACATTTCTCTAGCTCTAGGCCATCCCCAGTTTAAAACTCTATTTAGCCTAGATCAGTTTTCAGTCAAGCACCTCAACCAATCTAACAGCAATACCCAAGTAGTCTACTTACCCGATCCAGTACAAACTTATCCCAATAGGGAATTTAAGGCTAATTCTTTCAAAGCGAACTTAGGAATAGAACCAGGTCGTCTGGTATTTCTGATGTTTGGCATTATAGATGAGCGCAAAGGCATTCATCAAGTTCTAGATGCAGTGGCGATGCTACCGCTCCATCTGTCCCAAAAACTTTGTTTGCTGCTAGTTGGTTGTATCAGCAGCGCAGATAAACCAAAAGTAAAAGCTCAAATCACTAAACTCTCTCAGCTTCTACCAGTACAAATCATCACTCGTGATCAGTTTGTCATGGAAAAGGAAATTCAGTCTTATTTCCAGATATCGGATGTGGTATTGACTACCCATCAACGCCATGTAGGAACAAGCAATACTCTCATTCGGGCTGCTGCTGCTCAAAAACCTGTTTTATGTAGTGATTACGGACTGATGGGCGAGTGGACACGCCATTACAAATTAGGTCTTAATGTCAATTCGGTAGTAGTAAGTGAAGTAGCCAAAGGTTTAACTCGGTTTTTGCAGGAATCGCCAGAAAGATTTTTCGATTCGATGACTGCTAGAAATTTTGCTCAACAACACTCAGCTGGAAAGTATGCCGAAACAATATTCAGCTATATATAGCCGTAGTATAGTATAAAACAACAAATTCATGACGGACTCACACCTACGCGTACTTTTTATCAGTCACACCTATGTAGTAGGAGTGAACCAGGGAAAATTGAATGCGATCGCCGAAACCGGTAAAGTTGAAGTAGGGTTGCTAACTCCTAGTAATTGGAAAGCTCTGGAGTGGAATCGCTTCTTTGAAGTCGAAAAACCCTACCCCAAAATCAAAATTTATACCGCACCTGTATTATTTACAGGTCGCGGTGGCGCTCACATTTATGCACCTTGGCAAATCTGGAAAGTCGTCAATGACTTTCAACCCGATCTAGTGCAAGTTGAGGAAGAAGTCTTTTCCCTCTGTGCTTTTGAGTTAGCAGTATGGAGCCGACTCACCAGTAAGCCACTAGTCGTATTTGGTTGGGAAAACATGGAACGTATCCTACCAAAACCGCGCCACTGGGTGTGCCAATTTGTCCTCAATACCTCGCAGTTAATACTTCCTGGCAATCAGGATGGAGCAAATTTGCTGCGTCATTGGGGTTACACTGGCTTGATGGAAGTTATGCCTCAGATGGGAGTAGATACTAGTTTATTCAGTCCGCTCTTATCTGAAGCAGACAACAATCAAGAGTTTCGTATCGGTTTTCTCGGAAGATTGGTTCCAGAAAAAGGTATTGATACCATATTTGCAGCCGCTCGGCTTCTGAGAGAACGTGGACTCAAGTCTCAGATTATTCTTTGTGGTTCCGGTTACTACGAAGAATCACTGAGACAAGAGGCACAAAAACAACAGGTTGACGATTTAGTTATGTGGCGGGGGTCAGTACGCCACGATCAAGCACCAGAGGAACTTAGCAAATTTCATGTTTTGGTTCTGCCCTCACGCACCACTGATACTTGGAAAGAACAATTTGGTCATGTATTAATTGAAGCAATGGCGATGGGTGTGCCAGTGATTGGTTCCAGTTCTGGCGAAATTCCCAACGTCATTGGGCGTTCTGATTTGGTGTTTCCAGAAGGAGATGCTCAGAGATTGGCAGCAATCCTAGAACGCATGATTTGCGAACCACAATGGCATCAAGAAGTAGGATGCTACGGAATAACCAGAGTCAATCAGCATTATACCCATGAACGAATCGCAGAACGCTTAATCAATTGTTGGAAAATGCTGCTCAATCAGAAAAAAGAAGGGTTAGCTGCTGTTTGATAAAATCTCTGCTTTCTTTGTGCAAATCTGAAAATTTTGCCGAGGTTTGCGAAAATACTATGTTCGACAATTAGTTTTGATCAAGTTCTACAATATACAAGCGAGATAGTAATGCGTGTAGTGATTGCGCGTTCAATGCCCAATTTTAGTATGGATGTTTATGCCGATGGTCTAATTTCAGGACTCAAAACCGTCAGACCAAATTGGGAAATTATTGAACTAATACCCCGTCCGATTGATAGAAGCAATCATTCTTTGTTTCTCAGAGTCAAAAAATACTATGAACGTTTCTGGGGTTTTCCTAATCAAATTAATAAACAAACAGCAGATATATTTCATATCATCGACCATAGTGAAGGTCATATCGTTAATTGGTTAAAAAATAAAGGCAAACCAGTTGTTGTCACCTGTCACGACTTAATCAACTATTTCTACAGCGAGCATATTCAAGGTTCTGTGAAAGTTCCTCTAGTTAGTAACAGTTTGTGGCTTCATTCTGTGCAATCGATGCAGCACGCCAATCACATTATTACCGTTTCTTCTGAAACAGCTAAAGATACAACTAAAATATTAAATATTGAGCCGACACGTATTACTGTAATTCCCAACGCCGTTGAGTCTATATTTAAACCCTTGCCCAACAAAAATCAAGCGGAATCTTTTCGTAAGAAACAGGGAATTTCATCAGAAACAACTTGTCTACTCAACGTAGGGGGGAATTTTGCTCGCAAGAATATTGATACCATTCTGAAAGTAGTAAAAATCTTGAAAGAAAAAGATGTACCTATACATTTTTGGAGAGTAGGTTCACCATTTACAGAAGATAATGAAAAATTTATCCAGAGTCAAGGTTTAGAAAATCATGTAAGCTTTCTAGGAAAGCCAGACAAGTCAACTCTGGTGCAAATTTACAACGCCGCTGATATCTTAATGGCACCTTCCCTCTATGAAGGATTTGGAATCACAATCCTAGAAGCAATGGCTTGTGGAACCCCGGTGATTACCTCAAATGTCTCAGCTATGCCGGAGGTTGCAGGTGATGCTGGAATTTTAGTTAATCCCACTGATGAACAAGCGATCGCAGATGCCGTCTACCATCTACAAAATAACCCTGTCTATTATCAGGAATTAGTCAAAAAGGGGCTGGAAAGAGTTAAGTTATTTACTTGGGAAAAAACAGCAGAAAAAGTTGCTGAAGTTTATGAAAAGTTAGCATTGAAATAGAAGTTTTATCAATTAATTAAACAATTAGAAAAATTTTTTAAAGGGAGAACAATGTCTGCAAATTCTTCAATACTAATTGATACTCGTTGGATTGGCTCTCATGGTATTGGACGTTTTGCCCATGAGATGACAAATCGCTTAGAAGGGGCTAAACATCTGCCTCCAGGGTTTGCTCCTTACCCTTTTCACCGTTTGGACATTTTGTGGCAAACTTGGTCGTTGATCAACTTACGACCAAAAGTTTACTTTAACCCTGGTTTTAACCCACCTCTATGGAGTCCTGTACATTTTGTATTTACTATTTATGACCTCATTCTTCTGCGTTTCCCAGAAGAAGCAAGTAAATTAATGCAACCTTACTTTCGCTATGTAGTGCGCCCAGCAGCTCGACGCGCCTATTGTGTCCTGACTTGTTCAGAATTTTCCAAGCAGGAAATTATCGAATGGGCGGATTTACCAGAAGAAAAGGTTGTTGTCGTTGGGTGCGGAGTCGGAGCAGAATTCATTCCTAGTGGCGATCGCCATACACCTGGCTATCCTTACCTTCTCTACGTGGGAAACCGCAGACCACATAAAAATTTACCACGCCTATTGACTGCCTTTGCACAGTCAGGAATCAGCCAAGAAGTAAAGCTGATGCTGTCTGGTGATCCGGATAACACAATTATTGAACGAATTAATCAACTAGGTTTGCAAGACAAAGTAGTCTTTGCAGGCTTTATTCCCGAAGAAAAACTTCCAGCATATTATCGGGGCGCCATAGCAGTGGTGTTTCCTTCCCTTTATGAAGGCTTCGGTCTCCCTGCTCTTGAGGCTATGGCTTGTGGTGTTCCAGTAGTTACATCTACTGTCACTTCGCTTCCAGAAGTGGTAGGTGATGCAGGAGTGTTAGTTGATCCTTATGATGTCGAAGCTATTAGTGAGGGTATTCGCCTTGCTGTAGAAGACGATACTCTGAGGAAAACTTTAATTTCTAGAGGCCTAGCGCGAAGCGAGCATTTTACTTGGGAACGCACAGCTAAACTTACCCAGCAGGTATTACAAGCAGCACAAGCATAGTTGATTATTGCTGCACTAATCTTTACAAACGAAGTGAGGAGAATTTGATGAAGAAACTGAATCTTGGTTGTGGAAAAGATATACGACCCGGCTGGATTAATTTAGACTGCGTAAAACTTCCTGGTATTGATATTGTCCACGATCTTACATCAATTCCACTACCGTTTGAAGATAATGCATTTGACGAAGTTTTATGTCAAGATGTGCTAGAACATATTGAATATGTTCCTGTGTTAAGAGAAATCCATCGGATTTTGAAACCTGGAGGAAAAGTTACTATCAGAGTTCCACACTTTTCTTCAAGTGATGCTTATGCCGATCCCACCCATCATCGTTATTTTTCAATACATACCTTTCGTTATTTCATATTAGAAGATGAAAGATCATATTATTTTGATTTTCATTTTTCCAAAATCGAATCAATAAAGCTTTATTTCCAAAAAAGACTTGCTTATTTTTACAATATTTTTTTAGAGCCAATCATAAATTTAAATAAAAGAATGCAGAATTATTATGAAAAATCTCCATTACGGATTTTTCCAGCATGGAATTTAGAAGTAATTTTAATCAAATAACAAACAGTTGCTAATATTCTTGCAGAAGCAACCAAATGAAACTTTATCTGTACCTCAAACATTTCCCTCCTCAGGGTGACAATCTCAATGAAGGAACCACAAAAGCTGTACACGGTCTGGCTTCTGGATTAGCTAGCTGTGGCGTGGATGTTACAGTTTTGTGTGAAGGTGTAGCTAGCAGTTCTTTTCAGGCTCAATCTGGCTACAAAATAGAGTGCTTTGCAAATGACAAACATAAGCATCCATCTTTCAAGATAGCAACTGGCTTAAAAGATTATATCAACAATCTATCTCGCGATAGCCTTGTCATCCTCAATGGTATATTTCATCGTAGTGTTTATTCATTATCGCAATTTTTAAGAAAAAAAAATATTTCATATATAGTCGCACCCCACGATCCATATCATCCATCAATTTTTAAGAAAAATGCATACCTGAAATTGCCATACTGGTATCTACTAGAGCAACGAATGCTCAAGCAAGCACAAGCTGTACAAATTCTAGATATTCGTCACGCTCAATGGTTAAGAAATTTGGGAATTCATACGCCGGTTATCGCTACACCTAACGGCTTTTTTCCTGATGATGTCTATCCTGAATCGACTATTAAATGGGAACAAAATAGTAAACCAAAAATATTCTTTCTAGGTCGATTAGATTCTTATAATAAAGGGCTAGATATTCTGCTAGATGGGTTTGCAGAAACTGTCAGGGTGGCAGATTTTCAACTTACTATTCAAGGTCCCGATTGGGGAGATAAAAAAGCACTACAAGAACAGACTAATAAACTCGGATTGTCAGAGAGAGTAACTTTTTTAGAACCTGATTACAACAAATCTCCCTCTTTATTGATTGCAAAACACGATATTTTTTGTATTCCTTCTCGTTTTGAAGGTTTTAGTTTAGCAGCCATAGAAGCAATGCTGGCTGGTCGGGTACTGCTGATTTCCGAAGTTGCTGGTATTGCACCACATGTTGAGGCTAGTGGGTGTGGTATTGTCGTCGAACCAGAGCCATCCTCTCTCAAAGCAGGCTTGATGAAATTATTAGAACGGCGCACCCATTGGCAAGAAATGGGACTCAACGGACGACGCTATGCGCTTGAATATTTGCGTTGGGATGCGATCGCCTCTAAAGCACTGCAAGAGTATCAACACCTGTTGCTCACCTCCAACCGCTCATAGTGGTGATTTTGAGTGTTTTGAAATTTTGATATTTTATAGAGGGAAATAATGTATGAAAATCCTGATATCTGCATACTCATGTGAACCGGGTAGGGGTTCTGAGCCTGGTGTAGGTTGGAGTGTTGCACGAGAAGTCGCCAAATACCATGAGGTCTGGGTATTGACTAGACCTGATGAAAGTGGTGACATTATTGAAGCAGAATTAGCTCGTAACCCAGTTCCCAACTTGCACTTTGTATATTTCAATTTACCTATCCTGGGAAGCCTCTGGCGTTGGAACCAATCAGGGGCGATGCAAATTCACTACTATCTTTGGCAAATTCAAGCATATTTTGTTGCCCGTCGCCTGCATCGCCAAATTGGCTTTGATGCGATTCACCATGTCACCTTTGTGAAATATTCTAATCCCAGTTTCCTATCACTGTTGCCTGTACCCTTTATTTGGGGGCCAGTCGGTGGTGGAGAATCTGCACCAAAAGCTTTTTGGCAAGATTTTAGTCTGCGTGCCAAAGCTTACGAAACTGCACGCAGCTTGATTCGCCGCGTGGGTGAACTTGATCCATTTGTCTACCTGACTGCCAAAAAAAGTGCTGTAGTCCGAGCTACAACAGAAGATACAGCTAAACGTATTCGCAAAATGGGTGTCAATAAGGTAGAAGTGATTTGCGAATCAGGTTTACCCAAAGAAGAAATTCTCAATCTTGCTCAGTTTCCTATGCCCACTGACTCTACCGTGAGATTTATTAGTATGGGTAGACTCTTACACTGGAAAGGTTTTCACCTGGGATTACATGCCTTTGCCAAAGCTAATCTACCAGATGCGGAGTACTGGATTCTAGGTGATGGGCCTGAGCGTCAAAACCTGCAAAACCTGGCTGAAAAACTGGGAATTGCCGAAAAGGTGAAATTTTGGGGTAGGCTACCACGAGAGCAAAGCTTAGAAAAATTAAGTGATTGTATTGCTTTGGTTCACCCCAGCCTGCACGACTCTGGTGGTTGGGTGTGCTTGGAAGCAATGGCAGCAGGTCGTCCAGTTTTGTGTCTGGATTTAGGAGGACCGACTGTGCAAGTTACATCCGCTACAGGCTTTAAAGTTCCTGCTCACACACCTGAACAAGTTGCACAGGATTTGGCTTCAGCCATGATCCTTTTAGCGCAAGATCCAGAACTGAGAAGTCAAATGAGCCAAGCCGCCCAAACCAGAGTCAAAGAGGTGTTTGACCGAGAAGTGATGGGTGCAGCCCTAGCTCAACTCTATGAAGAAATTGCCGGACGTCGCACTCCTCAGACTGAACAGATATTACTAAACTCCAACTAGTCTATTGTGGGAATAACCTCGTATGCATATTCTAAGTATCCACAATAGCTACCAGATTCGCGGCGGAGAAGACGAGTGCCACGAGGCTGAGGTCAAACTTTTACGAGAGATGGGGCATCAAGTTGATGTCTACGAAGAAAATAACGATCGCGTTACCAAATTGAGTAAGCTAAATGTTGCCGCCAAAACAGTTTGGTCAGATGAAGCTTATCACACTGTCAGGCATATGTTACAACAACAGCCCTGTGATATCGTTCACGTCCAGAATTTTTTCCCCCTGATTTCGCCTTCAGTTTACTATGCAGCCCAAGCACAGAAAGTACCTGTAGTCCAGACCCTACACAATTACCGTTTTCTGTGTCCCAACGCTTTATTTTTCCGCGAAGGCAATATTTGTGAAGACTGCTTGGGGCTATCTGTTCCCTATCCAGGAGTGTTGCATGGTTGTTATCGCAACAGCAAAGTAGCAAGTGTTGGTGTTGCGACAATGCTGACTGTGCATAGACTGATGAGTACTTGGGTCAAGACGGTGGATTTATACATCGCTCTGACTGAGTTTGCTCGTCAGAAATTTATTGCTGGTGGTCTGCCAGCAGATAAAATTGTGGTCAAACCAAACTTTGTCAGTCCCGAACCTGCGATTGGTAACGGAAGTGGTGGTTATGCTCTGTTTGTAGGTAGACTTTCTGTGGAAAAGGGTTTAGATACCCTGTTAAAAGCTTGGGAACATCTCGGTCTACAAATACCTCTCAAAATTGTAGGTGATGGCCCTTTAGCTCACGAAGTGGTAGCAGCTGTCAAAAGGCATTCTTATATAGAATGGCTAGGACGCAGAGCAATGTCAGAAGTGCATGATTTGATGGGAGAAGCAATGTTTTTGGTCTTTCCCTCCAAATGGTATGAAACCTTTGGGCGTGTTGCAGTCGAGGCGTTTGCTAAAGGCACTCCCGTGATTGCTGCCAATATCGGTGCTGTAGCAGAATTGATAGATTCTGGTCGAACTGGGCTTCATTTCCGTCCTGGTGATGCAAATGACTTAATCACCCAGGTAGAGTGGATTTTAGCAAATCCAACAAAGCTTGCTGATATGCGCCAGGAAGCAAGGGCAGAGTTTGAAGCAAAGTACACAGCCCAGAAAAATTACCAAAGACTCATGGAAATTTATACTAAGATGCAAAACTTTGGTTGCAAATATTAAGTAAATTCAGGGGGATAGATGAAGGTTGGAATAGGAGTTTACAAAAAACAAGAAGGATACATTAAAAATTCGTTTCTGATCATACTAGCTTTTGCTACCGCTTTTTTCCCCCGGATTCTTAATTCTATTGGTTTCCCCGCGCCAATCAATTTTGTTCACTTCCTAATCGTTCCCATCGCTTGTGGAATTGTAGTCACTAAAACTAAGATAAGAAATAAAAACCAAATTTCAATTGCTAAAGCACTTTTATTTGGTTTTTTAATTCTACTGGGAATGATGACCGCCAGCGCCTTTTTAAATAAAGCTGGGCTAATTAATATATTCTTATCGTTGATGTTGCTGAGTGAGCCATTTCTAGTCTTACTGGCAATAATTTGTATTCCTATTTCTCAAGAAAGCTTTAAAAAATTTAGAACTTGGATATTACGCTTCGGTTGTTTTCATATTTTCTTAGCTATTGCCCAGCATTTTCTGATCATCGTCGGCATTTTGAATGTCACTGAAATGCAACCAACAGACAATGTTCAAGGAGTTTTCTATCTGACAGGCTCCGGTCATGTTGTCGCTGCTTCTGTATCTATGTCTTTTGGTTTGTATTATTTAATCAGTGCCAAGACTGCTCCAATATTGCTACGATCTTCCATGATTGTGGCTGCCTTTTTTCAGTTATTATTTGCAGACGCTAAACAGGTGCTTTTAGTCTGGCTGCTAGCTTGGTTTATACTGATCATGATTAAATTACAAGACCTGAGAAAAACCATACAGTATTTGATCGCTGCAATTTTAATAAGTTACGGGCTGTGGTGGTGCATACAAAATGTAGAAGCATTTAGCGCTTTTAATACTTGGATCAGACCAGAACTTTATGGTCCTGATGGTCAAGCAACATTACTTAAATCAGCACCAATTAGAATTATTCCTACATTTTATAAATCACCCTTAAATTGGTTGCTTGGTCTTGGCCCAGGTCACACAGTTGGACGATTAGGCGGATGGATGTTAAAGGACTACTCATTTTTATTGAAACCATTGGGTGCTACTACCCATCCTGCTAGTCAGGCTGTTTGGGATGCTTGGAGTGAATTTTCTTGGTTAGACTCTAGCTTTTTCGCTCCGCTTTGGAGTTGGGCTGGTATTTGGGGAGATTTTGGATTTGCAGGTTTAGGAGCTTATTTATATCTGGCGTCTATCGTCTGGCGCCGAATTTGCTTGGATGACTTTTGCAAATTTACAATGCTGACTGTGTTGATTTATGGTTTCGTTTTCACTCAGCTAGAAGAACCTGGTTATATGCTTTCAATGGCTATGTTAATTGGTATGCGATGGCACGAGTTGCAAATTTTAAAGCACTCGCGCTTTTATCACGCACAATTGGATATAGAAGCAGACAGACAATTAAAGGCTGAAACATGAATTATCAAGATAAATTTTTGAAATTTTATCTTTTAAATTACTTTTTTTCTCGTTTTATTATACTATTCATCGAGTAAAACACTTTTATCTCTGATTAACCAACGCCAGAATAATTCTAAGTACAAAATCTTATTTTGCAAACGCTCCCTTACCTGAATATGATAGCGAGTATTTTGCATAAATTTCTGATTAGTATTATTTTGACTAAGTATATCTAGACTAATTTCTGAAGCTAATTTTGTAACTTTTTGATCATTATTAATTTTGTTAATAACTTCTGTTGGTAAATTTATTCCTATTAACTGGCGTGTGAGAAAAAGACCAAGAAAAAGCATTCTTCTACAATCAAAATCATTAGCTTTTTGAATCACTCTTTCCCAATTAATTTCGGTGTTCTGTCTCAGTAATTCTGCAATATCAGCTAACCAACTGAGCTTTTCCCAACGATGTCTTGATGCGTGGTTACTGAGTAATAGTAACCAATCTTCTGCCGAGAAAGTGTAGATTTTCATGCCGCCAAGGCTAGATGAATGGAGATTTTCCCAAACATACTTGACTTCAATTGCAGATGTATAGCGTGGTGTAATTCGCCAATGAATTTCCACCATTATTCCCTTGCTATCATTTATAAGGTTATAAGTATGCTTACTTTTATCTTTTAAATAATTAATTTCTTCAGCTTCTGTCAATTGAACTTTTGGTCTGTATCCTCTAGACATGAGCAGGGTTTTGAATTTTAAAACATCCTGTTGTTGCACCAATATATCTAAGTCACAGAACTGACGCAGTCCAATATTTCCATATAATAAATTTGCTAAAACAGGCCCTTTATAAGGAACAGCTGAAATTCCATTTTCTTGCAATAGGCGCAGGAGTTGCACAAGTTCCCCAGTCAGCATTAAACTGCGTTGAGCATTTGTGTAGAAAAGGTTGCGAAGTTGATTGAGAACATCTTTTGGAACAGTATCTGATGCGATCGCATTCAAATTAGTATACAAAAGTGGCATCAAACCGTGTTTCCATGCACTACTGGTAATCTTTTGCCAGTCTAAATTTGCTTGTTGAATCAAACTTTTGATTTGTTCGGTTTTGGCTGCATCTATTTGAGTAGAAGCACAACAAAGCAATAGCTGCATTTCAGGAGAAACATTTATACCTAAAATATGGGTATTTAACTTTGGTAGAGTTTGCATTTGCTTTTGTTCACTTGATATAAGTCTATGATTTTCAGTTTGTTAAGCAATCCTGTTTTCAACTTTCTGACTCGAACTGGACTCCATTTGTGTGTGCCAAGACTGAGCATAAAGTCCGCCTAAAGTCAATAGTTGCTCATGATTCCCTGACTCCACAATCCGACCAGCACGCATCACGTGAATAATATCTGCCTGCATCGCCAGAGTAAAACGGTGAGTAATCACAACAGCAGTACGACCTTCTGCTAAGGTACGGAAACGTTCTAACCAGTCGTATTCAGCCCAGGGGTCCATAGCACTTGTGGGTTCATCTAATATAATGATTTGAGCGCGTCTGAAAAATGCCCGTGCTAGCGCCAGACGTTGCCACTGACCCCCGCTTAAATCGGTTCCATCAGGAAACAACTTACCCAGCATCGTGTTGTAACCCAAGCGTAAGCGCATAATCTTATCATGAATACCGGATGCTTGGGCTGCGGATTCAATTTCTGTCTGATTTGATAATTCTGTGATATCTCCCAGAGCAATATTTTCACCTGCTGTGGTGTAGTAAGGAATAGGAGATTGGAACAAAACAGTAATTAATCTACGAAATTCTTTGACAGCGAAGTCACGCAAATTGATACCGTCTAATTCAATCTTTCCTGATTCAGGATCATAAAAACGGCACAAAAGCTTAATTAGTGTACTTTTGCCTGCACCGTTATCACCAACGATCGCCACAATTTTGCCAGCAGGAATCGTCAGGTTAAAATTCTCTAACACAGCTTCTGTAGTGCCAGGGTAGCGGAAAGTAACCTGTCGAAATCGAATTTCTTTTTGAGGTTTTCTAGGTATAGAAACTGGATTTTCAGGATCTACAATGGTCGGCTGGATCTGTAAAAACTCGAATAAATTACCGATAAATAAGCTATTACGATATATTTTTCCGATATTGCTCAATAACTCTTTAACAATACCTTGTCCCTGATTAAATACTTGGAAAAATAGAGCTAAATCTCCTAAAGTTAGAATGCCGAGTAATACTTGCCGTCCCATCCAAGCTAACGCCCCACCAGTAATGATCAGTGCAATGATGGCAGCAACAAAGCGACCTATAGTTTGCAGTTTTAATAAATGAAATTGTTCTTTGACAAGTCGTTGACGTAGAATTTGGTAAGAAGATTGGAAATAATTAGCAAAATCAAATAATCTTACTTCTGCGGCTGTAGAACTGTTTGTGAGTAGATAATCATAATACATCAGCCAGCGACGGTCAGTTGTTGTCCTTTGTGACCATTGATATTGAATTTTGCTGAGATACATTAATACGTAAAACGCAGGAAAAGCACTGATAATTAATATTGTAGGTAGCCAAATACCGTAAGGAATTAAGATTGTTGCCATCGCCAACAATGTGACACTATTTTGCAACAAACTCCCAATGCTTTCTAACAATGCTAGCGATCGCCCAGTTGCTCCCTCTCTGGCCCGATTAAGTTTGTCATTATATTCTGAGTATTCATAAAAACCATAATCTACAGCCACTGACTGTTCATGAATCAAAGCCGTGATATGGTCATTTACCAATTCTGATTGAGCAGTGCGAATCCATTCTCCAGAACTATTTAAAAACTCTCCCAACAGCATGATACCCGCCATAAATGCCACTGGAATCAAAATCTTCTGAACACTTGCCCCAGAAATACCATTTCCGGCAACTACTACTAGATTATCAACTACCTGACGAGTGAAAGTAATGGAAATAGCTGGAAGTAATCCTTGCACTAATAACATTATCATCCAAGCTACAGTCCAGTAGCCAGAAGCCGTCCAGACAAGACTTAGAGTTTTACTTAAATGATTTAGTATAATATTTGCACTACGAAATTTGCTCTTCAAGTTATCAAGACCCTGTGAATTCAAGATTTGGTAGCTAATGAATAATCAGAGGAAGTTTTCAGAGTATTACTAATGTCATTATCTGCTGTTATTCGGGTAATATCATCCTCAACTAACTTCACTAAATTTGGTAAATCTTCTAAAGAAGGTTTGCGAGCAAAACGACAGAAACTCACACTTTTAATTAACTCGCCACAAAGACGTAAATGGCTAGCAACAAACTCTTTTTCTGTTAGTACACTAATAGCACGAGTATGACGTATCAATTCTAAAAACGCTTCTTGAGGTTGCATTTTGCTAATTAGATGTTCACTTCCCTTATCTAACACGTAAATCCGTTGTAGCGGTAGCGGAGTTTGCTGAAAACCATGAGTAAATTTGTATGATAATTTTGATGCATTTTGATAAATTGGTGATAAGTTTTTGGTATCGTGTCCCAAGGAACTCAAAGCTTCTGGAAACACTTTAAATTGAGGATAGGCAGGTAATACCAACACTTGTTCTGCTGCTATTTGCATGGGCATAACATCATCGGTTAAAACATCGTAGCCTTGGTTGTGAAAAGCAGTAGCTAAGGTCGATTTTCCCCAACCGGAACCACCCATAAATGCCACACATTTGTGATTGATGCTAATACAACTAGCATGTAGAACTAACAAACCCCTTTGTCGCAGAAGTACACACAATATAGGACCTAAAAGTACAGTGCGAAGTAGAGCCTCATCCACATTCGGTAAAGGATTGATAACGATTTCCTGTCCGCCTTGAATCAAGCACCTACATACTTCTGGTATTTCTCCAACAAAATTTTTGCCTCCATCATGTTGTACTGTATTTGCATGATCTACTTTGCCAAACCGCACAATTACATCTGGTTCACCCTCAATTTCAATCAGTTCGGGAAGTGATAATTCAGAAGCAATACACAAGTTGTAGGCTTTAAATAATTTCATATTATGGTTTTATCAAATGCAATCTAAAAAATATTTAATACTATTAACCAAGCACATGTATCTATGCAATGACAAGCCTAGATAATAAGTAAAAGTAGGTTGGATTTAACGGTATTCAAACCCAATCAAAATTTATTGAGCTTAGTAACCTCAACCAACCTACTAAATTGTAATTTTTCCCTAACAACAGGAAAAATTTTACTCTTAGTAGACTATCTATTAGCTGCAATATCAAATTTGTTTTTTTCTACATTAGTTTAGCTTAATTGCTTAACAAAAAAACAAACTTGATGTTCTTTGTGTTTGCATCTGTCCAAATAATTTCTACTGCTTGAATTTCAATATTCTGCTGTGGTAGAACTATTTAGATGTGCAATTCCCCAGATTCTCAAGACTATTACCATTGCAGAATACATCTCTTGAACCGATGTCATTATTACCAGATACGGAACTATTACCGCCAGTGAAAAACAGAAAATCTACCCTGTCCTTACTACCAAGAATTTGCGTAATTTCGGCAACATCACCATGAACAGTGAGGGTGGGAGTGCTGTATGCACTTTTCATGATATATCTCCTGATTTTGAGTGTAAATTTGATGTATGTAGTAGTTGTTGAAGGTAGAACACCTCGATTGGACTTACAGCGTAGCTTAGTGGTTATAGATACTGGGGTATCTGTAACCAAAGTCTGTCGGAAACTTGAATTTACGGTATTTTCATAGTTAATGATTTATACCAAACTTCCTAAGCTACAACCTGCCAAGATTTGAGATTGGAAAAGCCTACATGCTGCTCATCTAAATTGCAAACCTAAGAAGACTCACAGCAAATATTGTCAGCATGTAGGCTTGCGTTACTTACTTAAGCCCCTAAAAGTAACAGATGTTCATGCTTGCCAAGTAAGTGTAAGGCTACAAGTTCAAGCTCAAGTAATTTACATCGAAAATTTCCTTCTAGGCTCTTAAGTCAGTGACACTCATTTATCCAGTCTGATGGATCTAGTTTGCTATCAAGTATGCAGTGACTATTATTGACATCTACTTGGATTTTCCTTACATGGAGCCGCAAAAAAGTCCTCCGAACCCAGGCTACCATTAATATTTACTGGTCCAGAAAGACCAGCATTGTTATCACCATTGAAGAATACGAAATCCTTCCGTGTCTGTTTGCCAGAAAAGTTAGTGATTGTTTCTACATTCCCGTGTGCAATTAGCATTGGTGCAACATAGGTTTTCTTCATCGCTGTAACTCCTTTTTTGTTTAGCCTATTCTCTTCAAACTTGTGGTGATGCAACCGGCTAATTGGATTTACGGTGACTATAATGTTAAAAGTGTCTGTAAATCCACATTTGCCAAGTTGTGAAAATTAGGGTGCCAATCCTTTAAAGTCCAGCCATGATGCCAAGATGACTGCCTGCCAAACTGTCATCCAATCATCATTGCTGGCTTGATTGTCTGCCGAGAGTATACGTTGATAGGCTGTTTGCAGAAAATCTAAGTTAATGTATTTTTCCAGGTGTTTGATTTTTTGGGACATCACCTGATCGAGAATTTGGCGATCGCGGTTGAGTAAGCCATTGTTAAAGTTTGGTGACAAGTCTGCTTTTCCACCACGCCACTGTATTGTCTCCGGCAGAATACCGTCTAAAGCACGACGCATAATCATCCGCCCCCATCCTTGATATAGTTTTTGTTCAGAAGGCAATGCTACACAGAATTCTATGAGTCGCTTATCCATGAAAGGATGACGAACTTCCAGAGAAAACATAGCTGCATATTGATCCATCTGTTCTAGGGTGTAGGCTAGTATTCCTTGAGTTAAGCTACGCCAATGCTCCTCTCTTAAGGTCAGGGGCGCTTTGCGTAGAGGGTCTAACGTTTGAATCCGTTCATCCAAACGAATTCGTTGAGCAAAGTTACGCTTAATTAAAGGAGTCTCAGGCAAAGACGAATCAACAAATGTTTTTTGTCTGTTTTGTTTCCTCCAAAATAGTCGTATTTGTTCCCAGAAAGGTTTAATTCCATAATTGATAATCAACAATTTCCGGGAAACACCAAAATGCTTATGAATCAACTGTACGGTTTTAACAAACTCTATCCATTGCCACTTCTTTACCAAATCCTGGAGATATGGTAATCCATGACCCCGAAATACTGTGTACGGCGAAACATTATGATGTACCGCAATAGCCTTAGCCTCCTGGATCAGAGTTCTCCACTTAGCTTGACGTCCTAATTCGGTGAGTCTAGCTATACCGTGACTAACCGTAGTATCACCATCAAAACCATCCAGGGAAATCCGCATTCCCAGTTCTTTGGCTGTCCGATAAACCATCCAAGGATAGAAGTGACTCGGACCCAATAAAGCTTCGTCTTCGTACTGAAAAATACTATCTAGGTCGGACAAAGGGCCAAACTCATCACCATGAACATAGTGAGGAATAAATCCTCCCTGTTCTAGTACAGCATTGATAAAAGGACGCTCATCACATTCAGTAATTTTGTCAAAAATAGTTGAAATGGTGTTTAGTGGGGTTTTTCCGGCTTCAGCAAGTAGATTCCGCGCTACACAGGTAACAGCAGAAGAATCCAAGCCACCACTCAGTTGGCTGATGATTGGAAAGGCGCTACGTAAGCGACACTCTACTGCTTGTGTGAATATTTGCCGAAATTCTTTGGCGTAAGCTTCGTTATCAGCTAAATGAATTTCACGCTCAGGGTCAAGTGACCAGTAAGACCATTGTTGTATTCCTGATTGACTGACCACCATACTATGAGCAGGAGGAAGTCGCAGTATATCTTTATAAGTGGTGATAGTTTGGTCTTCCATCATCAATGCCAAGTAGTCAGCAATCCTAATCTCATTGAGACGGCGTGGTACTTGTGGCAAGCATAGGAGTGCTTTGATTTCTGAGGCAAATATAAACTCTTGACTTGATTGATAGTAATAATAAAAAGGCTTAACCCCAAAATGGTCTCTAGCGCAGAAAAGTGTTTGCTTTTTTTTATCCCAAATAGCAAAAGCGAAGTCACCAAGCAGATACTCTGAACATAGCTCTCCCCATTTTTGATAAGCAGCCAATATCAGCTGAGTGTCGGTAATTTTGTCGAGGGGGCAATTATTGATTTGTAATATAGATGATAATTCTTCACGATTATCAATCCGGGCGTCGGCTGTAATGACTAAATCACCAGCTTGATTCACTAGAGGTAACTTTTCTAGTAAGGATTCGGGAGTAGTCCACAACATTCTATGGCCAAAACCCAGATTCACATCATGCCATATATCTGCACCATCAGGGCCACGATGAGATAGAGTATTTACCATCTTTTCTAGGTCTTGCTTCTCTACAGAACGGTCATCAAGATAGTAAATGCCCATTATCCCGCTCATAACTTGACTCCTTCTAGCGTTGGCAAGGGAATGAAGCGAGAAAGGTCACTAAGATTACCTATTACAATCTTTCCTTGATGTTCTATCCAAGCATGAGCTTCTAGAGTTCCTGACTCGTCTTTGGCGACACCAATACGCAGTTGACAAGGGTGATTGTATTGATTCATCAGAACTTGCGTAGTCAAAGCACGAGCTAAACACTTGACACCAAGCATGTAACGACTAGCTACGTTTACGGCCCAGACAATTTTGCCGATGGATATTTGGTTTGTAGCTTGGGGATGGACTGGTTGACTGATTTTTGCTAACACTTTTAAGAGAGTGCGAAACGGCAGTAACCACAGCCCCAGGCGCATAGCCGCTAGTAAAATTAAAGTCATGATTAATAAGTGGCGATCGCCTGCATCAAACCTCAAAAATTTAAACAGTAGCCTCATTTTGAATATTTATTAGTTCCGCAGCTAGAAGGTCTTCAAGCAATGCAAGCAAATCGCGATCGCACTGTTTGGCTTCGACTTCGTACTCTGCCACAATCGCCGCTTTAATATCCTTCACCGTTGTGGGTGTTTGAATCAAATTCCAAATCCGTGATCCTACCTCATTCAAACCGTGATACATACCAGATTTCAGATTGAGAATCACAACTTCACCTCCCAGATCAGAGGAAATTTGCTCAACAGATGCCACAATGATTGAATTTTCTGAAATTTTTCGCTTTACTGCTTTGGAGTTCATCTTCTCTCATTTTCCTTTGGCTGTTTTTGTGAATGCAATTGTGTTTGTTAAAACGTCACTATATTTTCAAGCTCAAGAAAACAGCATATTTGCGTAAAAAAAGCAGAAATTGCTCAAAATTTTACACAAGTAACCATAGTCTGAACTCTAATTCTATGTATCGGCTCCAAACACACACATCTATCTACCATTGGTATCCATCGCAAAAACAAAGATACAGTTATGGGTAACTGTTTTTTTGGTTTTAAAGTATTTTTTTACCTTTAAACTATGAACCAAGTTTTACTTTTACTCTTAACCCTGGTATAAAATTGTGAGACTTTACCGTAAAACTGCGTTATCAAATTTTGCAGTGGTAGATATCTGGTAAATTAACAACCCTGAATGCGGAAGATGCTTACGTATTTTCTCATACCATAATATACATCATAGCCGCTATATACTTAAAATTCATCAAAAAAACACAATCACGTTAATCTTGAGTAAAGTTTCACTAAATCAAAAAAAAAGTAAATTTCTAGAAGTCTTCGCTATTCCTGGCTTTTTTGAGAATAGAAACGGAGGCATGACAAAATTAAATTTTAAGGGTAATGCTACTCATAATTCAATACGGTTCAGTTAAGGCTAAAAACTAAAACTAGCGTAGGTTGGGTTGAGGAACGTAGACGCGCCCTGCGCGGCTTCTCGCAGAGTAACCCAACATTATCAAGGCTTGGTTGGGTTTCGCTTGCACTCAACCCAACCTACATTTCTTCTTAACTGAACCGTATTGACTCATAATTTACAAGCGACTACTTGTAAAATTAAAAATTATCAACCACAGCTTGACTCAGTAAAGCTATCCACATATCTGATGGTTCTGAGTAGTAATCAATTTCCTCAACTTGATATCGATAAAAGCGACTATCATTTTCTAAAATAATCCAGTCGCCACGCTTGACGCCTTTACACTGGGCTGTCATATAACCTTTTTTTAAACCATCTATAGGCTCAAATACATAGTCCCGCCCACAAATAAATCCTCGAAAGTCATGTATTTTATGCTTTTGGAACGTCGGTGTAGTGAAGATCAATTGCATGACGAAGTCATAAATAACACTGAGGTTCATCCCTGACCGACTAAAAGGCATAACTATGTGATTTATAAATAAAATTTATATACAATTTTAATCTTGTTCACAGAGTAAACATTCAACTGACAACTAGTACTTTGCCAAACTAAGTTTGGAAGGTTCGTAGTGAGCGATTTATCACTCAAATCAGTGCTAAAGCGCTGACTACAAACTAGGCACAATTTGATGAACAACTAGTCTCAAGCTACAGATAATCAAGAACATTTGATTTTAACTTGATACTTCTAGTTTTCCCCTTGTAAATGACACTGGAACTAGCCAAAATTGCTGGATGCACACATTTAGATTGCAGCCAGATTTCAAGAATGTCAACTGTAATCCCACAGGCACAAATCAAGCATTGCTCTAATGTTTGTTATTAGTGGTTGATGACGTAACAAGTCACGCATTCACGTATTCAATAAAGATTTTTTATTTTGTAGACGCATAGACGCGTAGCGACTACTTCTGTGAAGTCGCTACGCGTCTACCGTAGGTATTTTTAATGTTTTGTCTCCCTTCCGTTTTCTCTGGGAACGTGAGTGCGTCTCCGCGCTTGAGAATCCCCAATACCCAATTCCCACTCCTCAAAAATTTTGGATGAAACCACTTGACACAACCATGGCTAAAACTGCTATATTGTTAAACAGCGAAAACGCGATGGGGCGTAGCCAAGTGGTAAGGCAGCGGGTTTTGGTCCCGCCATCCCTAGGTTCGAATCCTAGCGCCCCAGTTCATCTAACAGATAAAGCAATACGGTTCAGTTAAGGCTAAAAACTAAAACTAGCGTAGGTTGGGGAGCCAGTGCGTTGCGGGGGTCCCAAGAGTTGTAGCACCTGGCGTTTGAG
The DNA here is from genome assembly GCF_041928655.1 of Pelatocladus sp. BLCC-F211. NCBI lineage: Bacteria > Bacillati > Cyanobacteriota > Cyanophyceae > Nostocales > Hapalosiphonaceae > Pelatocladus > Pelatocladus sp. BLCC-F211. The sequence goes on from NZ_JBHFLM010000159.1 coordinate 84,203, forward strand.
GAACGTAGACGCGCCCTGCGCGGCTGATCGCAGAGTAACCCAAC